>JAFTNI010000052.1 GCA_017451975.1 Clostridia bacterium | reverse complement strand
GTTAAAACAACCTAAACGGTTGTTTTAACGACGCGAAAGGCACGAAGCAAGCATTTTTGAAGAAAATCTGTGATTTGCGCGCAAAAATGCTATGCGCCTGCCGTGTCGCTCTCGATGTGTTCGCACAGAGGAGGGGAGTTTGCACCCGAAAATGTTAGTTTTATGCTGGTGAACTCCTTCCACCGTCTACGACGGTCCCCCTCCCTCGAGAGGGAGGCTAAAATAAAACGAAGGTACACCTCATCCGTCGGCTTCGCCGCCACTTTCCCCTAAGCTGATGCAGGGGAAGGCAATGGGCGGTATACGCTCACCATAAGGGCGTGAAACTTGACAATATAATCTGAATATGCTATAATTTTATAGAAAGGGAGTGGTGATAAATGTGCTATTTTCTTTATGGTGCGGTTAATGAAGGAATAAATCAAAAAGATTACGAAGAAGTTTCACAAGGAAACTATTATCATTTTAATATTGGCACAAAACATGATGTGAAAATGGCAGTGCTTAAAAACGCAGATGATTTTCGTATTACAGAAGGATGCTGCGACTGCGGTACTGCTATTGGCGGAAATGATTCAAATCATGAGGAAATTACGGAACTTGTAACCTTGCTTAACGATATGCGTTTGATAGATAACATAAAATATGTATATATAAGTAAGAATTGGATTGGAAAAATAAATAAAAAGGAAGAACATTGCCATATAGATGACATAAATATTGCAGAATTTATTGCCAATATAAAAGAAAACTGCTTGTACCGTATTGATTTGTATGAGCGCTAAATTTTTTATGGGTAAAATTATAATTTAATGGAAAGCGGAGATTTGCATATGAAAGGAATTCGTTTATCGCACGGTGTTATATTTGTGACCGATGGGCTTCATACGGTGCGCTTGCTCCCTTCGGGGGAATGCGGCACTTCGCCCGTGCTATACAGCGTGCTTGAATGGGAGCTGCGCACAGAGCCGCCGCATACGTGGGATTACGTTTATGAGCGCGAGCTTGAAAGCTTGCCGGGCGGCGGATACGAAAAAATATGCGCGGCTTTTGAGAGGATATACAAAACCGAGGGCGGCGCGCCCGAAAAAGATTGAACCGAAAACGGAGGAAAAATGCTTTTTACAGGAAAAGAAGATTTTTACGCACAAGCAGCCGCTTGCGAAAAGCTCACGCGCGAGCGCGAAAAAGAGTACGCACGCCTTATGCGCGAGGGCGATGCCGACGCGCGCGAAAAAATTATAAAATCTTATTTGCCGACGGTGGCGGCTTTTATAAAAAGGCTTGGGCCCGAAATGCAAAAGCTGGAGCTTATATACCGCCTGCTTGCCGCGCTTGAAAAAAATGTCGACGGTTTTGATTTTTTGCAGGAAAGCGAACCTTTTTCGCACAGGCTTGCCTTTGCGCTCCGCCAAGCCGTCACGCGGTATATAGCGGAAAGATGAAAAATTATATTGCATTTTTGCCGTGTGTGTGATAAAATAATTTTACGGTTAAAGAATTTTTACGGAGGGCGCGATGATATATAAATTTAAAACGAAAAAGGCGCTGAAATTTTTGGTTTGGCTTTCTACGGGCGTGAACGCAATGCTCGTTTGCCTTTTCACGGCTTTGCAGACGGGCGATATGAAAATCGCCGCGCTCGGTGCCCTCGCCGCCGTTGTGCAGATAATTCACGGCGTAAAGGTTGCCTTTTTCAACAAAACTCTTGTGAATATGCTGCTTGGGTTTTGCAAATTTCAGTGCGGGCTTTTGTTCTTTGCCACGTCTATTGCGGCGCTGGAGCTCGGAGGGGTTTACGGTATCACCGTTTTCGCGCTTGCCGCTTTTGAGTTTGCCGTTTCGCTGATAATTCCGAGAAGGAAGCAGATTGTTGACGGTATAAGAGAATTATTGTTGATATGAGTTAAAACACCGCCTTTGGGCGGTGTTTTCAGACTGTCGAAAAAAGTAATTTGAGCCTCTCACTTTGGGAGAGGTGGCACCGTCAGGTGACGGAGAGGGATGCGGTAAAAGCCCAAATTATATCAAAAACATATATTCTGGCGCTTGCCCTCTCACCGCTTCGCGG
>JAFTNI010000051.1 GCA_017451975.1 Clostridia bacterium | reverse complement strand
GTAAGAAGTTCGCAGAGCAGGTTCGTATTGCAAAAGAGGTGCTCCACTCCTGCCGCTACAACAAAGATGTTCGCAGCATAGTAAAAGGCTTCATGATCGAAAGCTACATTGAAGACGGCGCGCAGAAGATAGGCGAAGGCGTTTATGGTAAATCTATCACAGACCCCTGCCTCGGCTGGGAAAAAACAGAGAAGCTCATTCTCGAAATGGCAGATTCGCTCTGATAAAATCAAAAAAAGCTTGCAGGGGCGCTCATTTTGTGACCCTGCAATTATTTTTGGGCTGTTTTATGAAGGATTATATTGAAATTCTTGAAAATATATGTTAATATTATATATAGAGCCAAAAAGTACGCAATTTTTGGCAAAAGATACCCGAAATGAATAATTAACGATAACTAAATAATAATGAATAATATCAGGGAGGCTACCATGTACAATTTTGACGTAAAAAAAGCGACCGAAGGTTGCATTGAATGGATCCGCGATTGGTTCGAGGTAAACGGCAAGGGCTGCAATGCCGTGCTCGGTATTTCCGGCGGCAAAGATAGCTCTGTTGTTGCGGCGCTCTGCTGCGCGGCGCTCGGCAAAGAGCGCGTTTTCGGCGTGCTTATGCCCGACGGTGAGCAGTGCGACATAGATTATTCCCACGATCTTTGTAAGTTCCTCGATATAGATAATATCGTGGTAAACATTCACGATGCCGTTGCAGGCGTTTACGCAGGCATTGGCGATGCCGTTGAAATTTCCACACAGTCCAGAATTAATTTACCCCCCCGCATCCGTATGGCTGTGCTTTATGCTGTTTCTCAATCTAAAAACGGCAGAGTGGCTAATACCTGCAACCTTTCCGAGGACTGGGTTGGCTACTCCACACGCTACGGCGACAGCGCGGGCGACTTCGGCCCTATTTCCCGTTTCACGGTTGCAGAGGTAAAGGCTATAGGCAGATACCTCGGCTTGCCCGAAAAATTTATTGAAAAAGTGCCCTCCGACGGTCTTTCCGGCTCTACCGATGAGGACAAGCTCGGCTTCACGTACGCTATGCTCGATAAATACCTTCGCGAAGGTGTTATCGACGACGAGGAAAAGAAGGCGAAGATAGACAGACTTCACAAAATCAACCTTTTCAAGCTTCAGACACTTCCCGTATATGAATTTGACCCTGCACTTTGACGGAGGATTATATGCCGCTTAACAGACCCGATAAAACCAACTATTACCTCGATATAGCACAGACGGTTGCACAGAGAAGCACCTGCCTTCGCCGCGCTTTCGGCGCAATAATTGTCAAAAACGATATAATAATATCGACGGGCTATAACGGTGCACCGCGCGGGCGCAAAAACTGCGTGGATATGAACTTCTGTATGCGCGATCACCTTGGCATACCGCGCGGTGAGCGCTACGAAATGTGCCGCTCCGTTCACGCAGAGGCAAACGCGATTATCGCCGCTTCGCGCGAGCAGATGCTCGGCGGCACGCTCTATATGGCTTGCATCGACGTAAAATCGGGCGAGCTCATGCCCGGCACTTGCTCTTGTATGATGTGCAAGCGCCAGGTTATAAACGCGGGCATTTCCGAGGTTATCGTGCGCGATACCGCAACGGAATACAGCGTTTATAAAGTAGAAGACTGGATAGAAAACGACGACAGCCTCAGCGGCAAGTTCGGATATTGACAGGAAAAATGCGGTGTCGTGGTTTTGCAACCGCGACACCGCTTCTTTATTTAATATAGGAAATGGCTGCGCTGGATACACTCGTCTGCGCTTGGTATGACAGAGTGGGGCAGCGCGCTTTGCACATTCTTATACAAAAAAACGCATCTGCCCCGAAAGGCAGATGCGGGAAAGATATTCTTTATCAATCGGCGAAAACTTCTGCGCCTTCGAGGTTTTCCGTGCCGGGTGCGGGGATTATGCCGTCTTCAATGTCCTTGAGGTATTTGAAGTATGCACCGATAACGGTATCCTCCAGAAGCGCGCGCATTGTCGCGTTGATGGGGTGAACTATGTCGCGGTATGTGCCGTCGGGGTTCTTGCGGGAAGGCATTACAACGAAGAATTTTTCTCTTGCGTTGATAACCTTTACATCGTGAAGCGCGAGTGCGTTATCGAACGTAACGGATACTACGGCTTTCATAGGGCCTTCATCGAATATTTTTCTGATTTTTACGTCTGTAATCTGCATTTTTATAATCTCCTTGAAATTGTTGTTTTTTTCATTGTTTTCTATATTTTACATCATAATTGTGAACTTTATTCTAATTAAAATTAATAATTTTTTTAACATTTTGTCGTTTTTGTAACTTTTTTGACGTTTTTTGACCCGAAAATACTCGAAAACGCGGTTAATAAATTCTATAAAGAGGTTTAATATGTTATTTGAAGAAACTTACGAAGCCCTTGAAAATGCGAAAAAGATTTTTTTCGTAGGCATCGGTGGCATAAGTATGTCCAGCATAGCGTTCGTTTTCAAATCGAAGGGCTATGAGGTAAGCGGCTCCGACAGGGCGGAAAGCGATATGACACGCAAGCTTTCTGCCGCAGGCATAAAGGTTTACCGCGGGCACGACGCCGCAAATGTCGCAGGGGCAGACGCCCTTATATATACGGGCGCGGTGAATGAGCAAAACCCCGAAATTGCGGAAGCAAAGCGCATGGGCTTGCCGATAATATACCGCGCGGATGCGCTCGGTTATATGATGAAGAAGTACGGCACGCGCATAGGCGTTTCGGGCTCGCACGGTAAATCGACCTGCACGGCAATGCTTTCCCACGTTCTTATAGCCTCGGGCGCCGACCCCACGGTTATGTGCGGCGCGGAAACGGCGGAAATGGGCGGCGCATACCGCGTGGGCGAAAAGAAAGATTTCGTTTTTGAGGCTTGCGAGTATAAAGATAGCTTTCTGGGCTTTTTCCCCTCTGTTGCCGTTGTGCTGAACATCGACCTTGACCACACAGACTATTTTACAGGCGGGCTGGAGCAAATAAAAGGCTCTTTCCGCAAATACGCAATGCTTGCCATTGATGACGGCGGCCATGCCGTAGCCAATGCCGACGATGAAAACACGGTGTCCGCCCTTGCGGGCTTGCCCCGCGTGACCTTCGGCGTGAAGAACGAGGCAGATTTCCGCGCGGAAAATATTTCCTATGCGGGCGGATTCGCCGCATTTGATATTGTAAAGCGCGGCGAGCCTTTTTGCCATATACGCATGAGCATACCGGGCGAGCATAATATTTATAACGCGCTTGCCTGCGCGGCGGCGTGCGACATTGCAGGCGTGGCGCGCGAGGATATCGGCAGATATATTTCCGATTTTACGGGGCTTTCCCGCCGCTTCGAAAAGAAGGGAAGCGTGGGCGGAGCAGAGGTTTATATTGACTACGCGCACCACCCGCGTGAGCTTCGCGCGGCGGTTGCTGCGGCGAGAAAGCTTTGCGGCGGCAAGCTTATCTGTGTTTTCGAGCCCCACACGTATTCGCGCACGTATTCGCTTTTCAGCGAATTTGCCGCAAGCTTCGGCGAAGCCGACTCGGTTATTTTTACGGATATTTACGCTGCGAGAGAGGTAAATACCTATGGCGTTTCCTCCTCTCAGCTTGCTTTGGCAACGCGCGGCGGGGAATATGCAAGCTCTTACGCAGACGCGGCAGAGAAGATACGCGCGCGCGCAGGCGAGGGCGACCTTGTGCTCGTGCTGGGCGCGGGAACCGTTACAGAGGTTGCAAAGCTACTTGTAAGTGAATAACAATGCATAATTTTGCGAAAAATATTCATTTTTGTGAATATTTTTCGCGGAAAAGTATTGACAAAAAACATTCTGTATTCTATAATATAGAATGTTTTTTGTGTTTATAAACACAAAATAAAAATTATAATCAAAATTTTACAGGAGATTTAAGAAAATGAACAAAATTGTAAGCCTTCTTCTTGCAATGGTGCTCGTTTTTGCTTGCCTCGCTCTCACAGCTTGCGGCCAGGATGAAATCATTGTTAATACAAACGCATTCTTCGCTCCCTTCGAATACTATGACGGCACAGAAATCAAAGGTGTTGACGTAGACATTATGAACAAGGTTGGCGAAAAACTTGGTAAAAAAGTTGTTTTCGAAAATACGGAATTTTCCGCTATTATCGATAACGTTGCTGCAGGCAAAGTTTGCGATGCAGGTGCAGCAGGTATCACAATCACTGATATCAGAAAAGAAAAAGTAGATTTCTCTATCCCCTACTACACATCCGTTCAGTATGTAATCTTTGCTGCTGACAACGCAGAAATCACAACTAAAACAGTTGACGGCGTTGAATACATCGTTTGGGAAACTCTTGAAGGTAAGAAAATCGGCACACAGATGGATACAACAGGTTGGATCTATGTAGATGGCGAGATCAATGCAACAGAAGATAATGACTACGGCTATGCAGGCGTTCTCTACGGCACAGGCACAGAGCACAAACCCTTTGATAACGCTCAGCTCGCAGCAGACGGTATCAAGAGCAATATTGTAGATGTTGTTGTAATCGACGAGCTTCCTGCAGAATTCATCACATCCAAGAACGCCGGTCTTAAAGCTCTTCCTCTCTACTACTCCGGCGAAACAGATGCAGAAGATGCTCCTGTTGAAGAACAGTATGCAATTTGCGTAACAAAAGGCAACACAGAGCTTCTTACAGCTATTAACGAAGTTCTCGAAACACTTCTTGTTAAAGACGAAGACGGTGTTACGGAAATCGAAAAGCTTGTTATGAAGCATATGGGTCTTGAATAATTAAAGTATATAGGCAATAAACGAAAAAGAACCGCATATAAGAGCAGTTCTTTTTCGCGCGTTTAGACAAATAATTTAAGGTTAGGAAAATAAAAATGGATTTTTTTAATAAGATAATCGAACTTTTTTCCACCGCAAAATATATGGATAGCCTTTTCAAAGGTCTTGAAATGACGCTTATAATATCCGTTCTTGCGTCTGTTCTCGGTCTTTTTATAGGCGTTGTGGTGGCGCTGGTTTCTATTTCCGGCGACTCTAAGGCGATGGTGATCCCAAAAGCTATTTGCAATATCTACATAACGATTATACGCGGCACACCTATGGCGCTCCAACTTTTTATAATGTTCTATGTAATTTTTGCAATACGCGGGTTCCCCGAAATTATTACGGCTACAATTGCTTTCGGTGTTAACTCCGGTGCTTACGTTGCCGAAAATATCCGCGCAGGTATTCTTTCCGTAGATATCGGTCAGACAGAGGCGGGCAGAGCGCTCGGACTTTCCCGCGGTACGACGATGATGAAAATCGTTATTCCTCAGGCTATCAAAAACGTTATCCCTACAATCGGTAACGAACTTATAGCTCTCATCAAAGAAACCTCTATCGTGAGTATGATTGGTATGTTCGACCTTACTCAGGCGGCTAAAATTATAGGTGCAGGTAACCAAATGGCAAGCTATGTTGTACCTATGACTGTTGCGGCGCTCTTCTACCTCGCAATAGTATATGCACTCACGTTCGTTATAAAAATGATAGAAAGAAGGTTGCGTACAAGTGAT
>JAFTNI010000050.1 GCA_017451975.1 Clostridia bacterium | reverse complement strand
TTTCCGAAGAGCCTTTCGTCTGTATAATGTGCGTGTGTATCAAAAAGTTTGCCATATCAGTGAATTCTCTTTCCGAGCGCGCTGTCGGGGTAGAAGGCGATGGCAGCCGCGCCGTCTTCCGTATCTGCGGCGAAGATCATGCCTTCGCTTGTGTATTTGCCGCCCATCATAGCACGGGGAGCGAGGTTCATAACCACGCCAACGTTTTTGCCCGTAAGATCTTCGGGCTTATACCATTTCGCTATGCCGGACATAATGCATCTTTCTTTTTCGCCATCGTAAACAGTGAGCTTCAAAAGCTTTTTGCTTTCCTTTATATTTTCGCAAGCGATGATTTTGCAAACGCGAAGCTCAACCTTGCAGAAATCGTCGAAGGAAATTTCGGGTTCTCTGTCTGTAATTTCAACCTTGGGCAGCTCGGGCTTTTCCTCTTTGGGCTCTGCTGCCGCTTTCTTTGCTTCCTGAATAGCGTCAAGCTCGGCAAGCTCTTTTGCCGCATCTATTCTGGGGAAAAGGTTTTCGCCCTTGTGAAGCTCGGCACTTGCGGGAAGCGCACCGAATTTTTCTGCGCTTTCCCAGGTTCTGCCTTCAGCAGCAACACCGAGCTGGTCGAAAATCTTCGCCGTAGCCGTGGGCATAAAGGGTGTGAGAAGCACTGTGCAAAGGCGGAGCGTTTCCGCGAGGTTATAAAGCACGCGCGCAAGCCTTGGTTTGGTTTCCTCGTTTTTAGCAAGCACCCAAGGTGCGGTTTCGTCGATATATTTGTTTGCTCTTGCGATAACGGCGAAAACCTCTGAAAGCGCTGTCTGGAAAGCGTATTTTTCCATAGCGGCTTCGTATCTTTCGCGCAAGCCTGCTACGAGAGAAAGGAATGCTTCGTCCTCTGCGCCCTCTGACTGCACTTCGGGGAGCTTGCCGCCGAAGTATTTATCTGCCATAGCAGTGGAACGGGAAAGAAGGTTGCCTATATCGTTTGCAAGGTCTGTATTGATGCGGTTTATAAGAAGCTCGTTGGAAAAGTTACCGTCGGAGCCGAAGGGAAAATCGCGAAGCAGGAAGTAGCGGAGCGCGTCTGCGCTGTATCTTTCCGCAAGGAGGTACGGGTCTACCACGTTACCCTTGGATTTAGACATTTTGCCGCCGTCGAGAAGGAGCCAGCCGTGGCCGTAAACGTGCTTGGGCAGGGGCATTTCCATGCTCATAAGCATCGCGGGCCAGATGATGGAGTGGAAGCGAACTATTTCTTTGCCAACGAAGTGAACATCTGCGGGCCAGAATTTTTCATAATCGCTATCAGGGTATCTGTCGTTGAAAAGACCGAGCGCCGTTGTGTAGTTGAAAAGCGCGTCTATCCAAACGTAAACAACGTGCTTATCGTCAAAATCTACGGGCACGCCCCATTTGAAGCTTGTGCGGGAAACGCAAAGGTCTTCAAGGCCGGGCTCGATGAAGTTGTGTATCATTTCGTTTACGCGGCTGCGGGGAAGAAGGAAATCTGTATTTTCGAGAAGGTCGCGTATTCTGTCTGCATATTTGGAAAGGCGGAATTTATATGCTTCTTCTTCTGCCTCTACAATGGGTCTGCCGCAGTCGGGGCAGCAGCCGTCTTTAAGCTGGCTTTCTGTCCAGAAGCTTTCGCAGGGGGTGCAGTATTTTCCCTTGTACGTTGTTTTGTAGA
>JAFTNI010000049.1 GCA_017451975.1 Clostridia bacterium | reverse complement strand
TTTTCAGAAGCTCCAGCTCCACTTGAAGCGCCGTGTTGCCCAACAGGCGCGCAAGCTGTGTTTCCGTTTGTATTTTCGTGGGCATAAGGTTAACCAGCAGCACGCGAAGGGGGCGTATATCCTGCATATCCGCGCGAATGGCGTTAATGGTAAATATATTTTCTTCCTCAAGCGTTTTTTCCGCGGGCAACCCATCGGGAATTTTTATAGGCATAAAAACCACCTCTGTTTCTTGAAATTCTTTATTTACATTCAAAATAATATCATATTTTTTTATGTAATGTCAATATATTTTCAAATTTCTCTTGAAAACCTATGGAAAATATGGTATTATATAAACAGAAATCTACAAATTCTATCAAATTTGTTTCATTTAATAACCAGCAAAGGAGTTAAATTCACGATGAAAATTTCCACAAAAGGACGCTATGCTTTACGTATGCTTTTAGACCTTGCCGTAAACGCCCAGGAAGGATATATAGCCCTTCGCGATGTAGCCGAAAGGCAGAATATTTCCAAAAAGTATCTTGAACAAATCGTTCCCTCGCTCCACAAAGCCGAAATACTCGTTACAACAAGGGGCTTTCAGGGCGGCTACAAGCTCGCGCGTGAGCCAAAAGACATAACTGTCGGTGAAGTGCTCCGCTTGACAGAGGGCAACCTTGCGCCCGTTGTATGCCTTGAAACAGAGAAAAACTCCTGCAAGCGTGCGGGCGAATGCGTTACGCTACATATATGGGAAGGCTTGCAGCAGGTTATTTCAGATTATCTTGACGGCATCACGCTCCAGGATATGATTGAAAAATGCCAGACGGGCAAAAACGAAAAAATCATGTAAACAGCAAATTTTCAAATCCCGCTTTGGCGGGATTTTTCTTTTTCCCAAAAAAATCTTCATTTTTTACAATTTTTTTACTATTTGAGTATACTTTTCATCACATTTTGTGTTATAATATAAGATATGAATTCAAACTTATATAAAAAGGAGCAACCGGTGATGCAGGAAAATTATTCACTAGGCATAGATATCGGCTCTACCACGGCAAAACTCGTTTTGATGCGCGGCGACGATATCGTATATCAGAAATATCAGCGCCATCGCTCTAAGGTGCGTGCCACCACGCTTGAGCTTTTGCGCGAAATGAGAAAAGAGCACGATATCCCCTCGCTTAAAGTAACCGTTTCGGGTTCCGCGGGCATGGGTATGGCTGAAAAAGCAGGCATAGACTTTATTCAGGAGGTTTACGCCACGGGAGAAGTCGTTTACAAGCTGGCACCCGATACGGGCGTTGTAATAGAGCTTGGCGGCGAAGATGCCAAGGTTATTTTCTATAAAGGCGGCGTAGACCAGCGCATGAACGGTTCCTGCGCTGGCGGCACGGGCGCTTTTATAGACCAGATGGCTGTGCTCCTGAATATGACAGTAGACGAAATGGACAAGGCGAGCATGAGCGCCAACCGCATTTACCCCATAGCATCGCGCTGCGGTGTTTTTGCAAAGACAGATATTCAGCCCCTTCTTAACCAGGGCGCAGATAAATCGAATATAGCGGCAAGTATATTCCAGGCGGTTGTAAACCAAACTATAACGGGTCTTATACAGGGGCGCAAAATAGAGGGCAAGGTAATGTTCCTCGGCGGCCCGCTTTACTACTGCAAGGGCTTGCAGAAGCGCTTTTACGAAACCCTGAAGCTTACGGAAGAAACGGCGGTGTTCCCCGAATACGCGCTCTATTCCGTTGCAATGGGCGCTTGTATGTACGCCAAAAACTCTGAAGAAATCACTTTTGACGAGCTCCTTTCCCGCATAGAAAGCAGCGCCAAAAGCGAAAGCACGGGCTTGGACCGCTTGCCCCCGCTTTTCGCAAACAAAGAAGAATACGATTATTTTACGGAACGCCATAAGCAGGCAACCGTTCCCGAAACAGATATAAATACATATAAGGGCAACGCCTGGCTCGGCATAGACTGCGGCAGTACGACCACGAAGCTTGCGCTCGTGGCAGAGGATAAATCTATTCTCTACTCTTTCTATAATTCCAATAAGGGCAGCCCCGTAAAGCTTGTGCGCGAGCAGCTTGATATAATCTATAAGCTTTGCGGCGACCGCATAAAAATCTGCGGCAGCTCCGTTACGGGCTATGGCGAGGACCTTATACGCCACGCCTTCCATATAGACGAGGGTGTTGTTGAAACCATAGCGCACTATACGGCGGCGCGCTACTTCCGCCCCGATGTAGACTTTATTCTCGATATCGGCGGTCAGGATATCAAATGCTTCAAAATCCGCAACGGCGCAATAGACAGCATTATGCTCAACGAAGCCTGCTCCTCCGGCTGCGGCTCCTTCGTTCACACGTTTGCGCAGGCAATGGGCTATGATATTGCCGAATTTGCAAAGCTCGGCATATTTGCAAAAGCGCCCGTTAACCTCGGCTCCCGTTGCACGGTATTTATGAACTCATCCGTTAAGCAATCGCAGAAGGACGGCGCTTCCGTTGAAGATATTTCCGCAGGGCTTTCCGTCAGCGTTGTAAAAAACGCGATTTATAAGGTTATCCGTGCAAATTCCGCGAAGGAGCTTGGCGAATGCGTAGTTGTTCAGGGCGGCACATTCTATAACGATGCCGTGCTCCGCGCCTTCGAAAAAGAGCTAAAAAATAACGTTATCCGCCCCTCTATAGCGGGCCTTATGGGTGCATACGGCGCGGCGCTCCACATAATGCACTGCAAGGAAAGCACACTGCTTACCGCAGAGGAGCTTAAAACCTTCCGCCACGATTCCACCTCTGCCGTTTGCAAGGGTTGCGCAAACCACTGCCACCTTACGATAAATAAATTTGCCGATGGGCAGAAGTTTATTTCGGGCAACCAGTGCCAGAAGGCACTCGGCATACACGAAATAGAGGAAATACCCAACCTTCACGCATGGAAGCGCAAATATTTCGAAAGCCTTTCGCCCGTTGCGGGCAACCGCGGCAAAATAGGCATTCCCATGGCGCTCGGTATATATGAGCTCGCGCCGCTTTGGCACGGCTTCTTTACCTCGCTCGGCTTCGAGGTTTGCTTCTCCAAGCAATCGAACAGAAAAACTTACGAAAAAGGCCAGTTCACCATTCCCTCCGATACGGCGTGCTACCCCGCAAAAATAATGCACGGGCACATGATAGAGCTTATAGAAAACGGGCACAAAAACCTTTTCTACCCCAGCATTACGTACAACGTAAACGAGCACGCTGGCGATAACCACTTCAACTGCCCCGTTGTTGCATATTATTCCGAGCTGCTCCGCGGCAATATGGAGGAGCTTAAGGAAGTAAACTTCCTCTACCCATATATCAGCATAGAAACACCCGCAGAGCTTGCGAAAACAATTTTCGATTCCATAAAGAAAATTGCGCCCGACGTTAAGAAGGCGGAGGTCAAAAAAGCCGCCGCGGCAGGCTTTGAAGCCTATAAGGCATATAAAGCCGCGCTCCGCGAAGAGGGCGATAAAGCGCTCGCCTACGCGCGCGCCAACGGCAAGCGTATTATGATACTCGCGGGCAGACCTTACCATATAGACCCCGAAATCGGCCACGGTATAGATAAGCTTGCGGCATCGCTCGGCTTTGTCGTTGTAA
>JAFTNI010000048.1 GCA_017451975.1 Clostridia bacterium | reverse complement strand
TGGTGCTTTAAGTGTACTATAAGAATGGAAAATCTGCAAATGTGCAAAAAAGAAAAATACGAGAAACACCGAAATGTTCTCGTATTTTTCTTAGCCTTCGCAATGCTCGTATTTCTTAATTCTTGAAAACTGTCCTTAAGAGCCCGAAGCATTCACAAGCGGTTTTTTTATTATTCATTTTCTGCTTTTTTGGAAAGGGCTTCTTCTCTTTCCTTCGTTATCTTTATAAAATTATTATGCAGCTTTTCAAGCACCGTGTAGAAAAGCAGAAGCTCATCTTCGCTTATGCCGTCGTCGGCAAGGTTCTGTACCTCCATCGCCTCGCGGCGTATGTACTCGGCGAGCTCCATGCCCTTTTCCGTAAGCACAAGGCGGGAATTATAGTTCTTGCGCTTGCCCGTGCCGCCAACGCTCATAATATAACCGTCGGCGCAAAGCTTCGCCACCTCGCGCGAAACGAGCGAGCGGTCTATTTCAGAGCGCGTGGCAAGCTCTGTTGACGTAAGCCCCTCGGGGTGGTTGCGCAAGGAATATATCCAGAAAATGTGCACGCCCTTTATACCGAGGTACGGCGCTGTGTTCAGCTTTATTTTGTGTATATTTTTATAAATGCCGTCTATAAGCAGAGTAAATTTACCAAATCTTTCAAGTTCCATTTTAAGCTCTCTCAAAGTAAATTACAGAAAAATCTGCCGTTTATCAATCTATCGTTCTATCCATCTTGAAGCGCTGGATTTTTCGAAGCGTGTTTTTCGGGAAATCTTCTTTTCTTATCTTGAGCAAGCCGACCTTTTTATAGGAAACCGCAGTTCTGTTGTAATCGTCTACGAACTTCTGGAGGTATGCGCGCATATCTTCAAGGTTGTTTGCCTTGCAATATTCCGCATCGGGGAAGACCTCGAGAACTATAGAGTTGAATTCAAGGCCGCGTTTGCTCTTACCTTCGTAAACCACTGCGTCCTGCACGCCGGGTATACCGCTGAAAACCTTTTCGATTTCTTCGGGGTAAACGTTTTTGCCGTTGGAAAGAATGATGAGGTTTTTAAGCCTGCCCGTGATGTAGAGCGCGCCCTGCTCATCTATTCTGCCGAAGTCACCCGTTCTGAAGTAGCCTTCGCTATCGAAAGCCTCCATAGTAGCCTGGGGCTCTTTGTAGTAGCCGAGCATTACGTTCGGACCCTTAACGCGGATTTCGCCCTCGCCGTTATCGTTGGGGTCTGCTATTTTTATTTCATCGCAAGGAAGCACAAGGCCAACACTGCCCTTAACCTGGTATTTGTTGCGGTTTACGGAAATAAGGGGGGAGCACTCCGTAATACCGTAGCCGTTGATAACCGTAACGCCCCATGCATCGAAATCGTCTATAAGCTGCTGCGTGATGGGCGCGCCGCCGGAAATAACGAACTGAAGCTCACCGCCAAACGCATCGAGGATAGTTTTAAAGAAGGTGCGGCGTTTGTCCACACCGATCTTGCGAAGGTTGTTGCTCACCGTCATCATATTCTTAACGAGCTTTTCTTTACCCTGTTCCTTGATATTTGCCATTATCTTGCGGTGGAACGTTTCAAGGTAAAGCGGAACGAGTATAAGGTGCGTGGGCTTTTCTGCCTTAAGCTCCTTGAGCACGTAGCGTATACCGGAGGAAAGGTAAACCTCAACGCCGCCTATAAGCTGGCCGAGAAGGTTAACCGTGGAGCCGAACGTATGGTGAAGCGGCAAAAGCGAAATAGATTTCGGGCTTACCTGTACGTATTTAAGACCTTCAGCAATATCGGAAAGAATCATATGCTGTGTGAGCATAACGCCCTTGCCCTTGCCCGTCGTGCCCGAGGTGAACACGATAAGCGAAAGCTTATCGGGGTCTATATCGTTTTCAAAATAAGAATCGTCGCCCTCTGCAATTTTCTTGCTGCCGAGGTCAACAAGGCTCTGCCAGGTTTCTTTGCCGTCCTCCTCCGTGCCGCAGAGAAGAATGTGATCGTTTATATTTGCCTCTGCAAGAATGACGTCTGATTTCGCGCTCATTTCACGGTCGGAAATAAGAGCCGCACATTCTGCGAAAGCAACCGTATTTGCAAGGTCTGCGCCCTCCCATTCGGCATCGAGCGGAACTATAACCGCGCCGGAGGCGATAAGAGCATAATATGTAACTATCCACTGGTATGAAAGCTTGCCCGTAACGGCGATGTGTTTACCTGTATAGCCGCGGGAAATAAACGCCGTGCCGAGCGCGCGCACGTCTTCACGAAGCTTTTCGAAGGACACTTTTACAGACTGTTTGTCCCTCGGGTTTATGCGATATGAATAAGCAGTTTGTTCCCTGAACTTTTCGCAAGTGATTTCGACAAGTTCACGCATATTAACGTATTCTGCGGATTCCAACAATGCATAGTTTTTCATAAAACCAATCTCCATATTTGATTATTCAGTATTTGTTGACAAGTCAACATCTTTATTATAGTATATCACACAATGTAACGATTTGTCAATATAAAAGCGAAAAAAGATGGGCTTTCGAAAAAAGCTCATCTTTTTTAATATTTATTAAGTCCTGTTCATTTAATTTCCGTCATCCGTTGATTTGCGCAAACACATCGTCGGCATATCGCACTGTTTCCATCGCATCTGCGGCATATTTATCTGCGCCGATGCGCTCGGCGTATTCTGCCGTAAGCACAGCGCCTCCCACTATTATTTTGCACCACGGCGCGCGGGCGCGAAGAAGCTTTATGGTTTCCTCCATCGCAGGCACAGTGGTCGTCATAAGCGCACTAAGGCCGACGAAGGGGGCGTGCGTTTTAACAGCCGCCTCTGCCACGTTTTCAGCAGGTACGTCTTTTCCGAGGTCAAGCACGTTGAAGCCGTAGTTTTCAAGCAGGAGCTTTACTATATTTTTACCTATATCGTGTACGTCGCCGCGCACTGTGGCAAGCACGAAATCGCATTTCTTAACACTTTCGCCGCCTTTTGCCGTAACAAAAGCTTTTATTTCCTCGAAAGCGCATTTTGCCGCCTCTGCGCTTATGAGCAACGCGGGCAAATATACTGTTTTTTCCTCAAACCCCTTGCCAATTATATCCAGAGATGGTATGATTTCCCCTTGGACAATATCAAGCGGTGCGCTTTCTTTAAGCAGCTCCTTTGTAAGCAGTGCCGCTTTCTCTCGCAAGCCCTTGATTATGGCGTTCTGAAGCTCTGTTTTTCCGCTTCTGCCCTCTGTTTTCGGTGCAGGGGCGGCTGCGCCTGCCGTTTGCACCGGCATATTCGCCGCAAACTCAATATAGTCTGCACAGTTTTCGTCCATGCCGTGGAGAGCGCGGAAGGTATAGTAAGTTTTCATCATCTCCACGGAGTGCGGGTTCATTATAGCCGCAGAAAGCCCGTTTTCAAGCGCGAGCGCGAAAAACGTGCTGTTCACGGCATCGCGCACGGGGAGCCCGAAGGACACGTTGGAAACGCCGAGCGACGTATGGCAGCCGAGCTCGTACCTTATCGTGCGCAAAGCGCCGAGCGTGGCAAGCGCCGCGTTTTTATCTGCGCTTACCGTCATGGCAAGCGTATCGAAAATTATATCTTTTTTCGCAATACCGTATTCCGCGGCGGTGGCAAGAATCTTTTTCGCTATTTCAACACGCTCCTCTGCCGTTTTCGGTATGCCGCGCTCGTCTAGCGTGAGCGCCACCACAAGCCCGCCGTATTTCTTCACAAGCGGGAAAACGGCGCGCATACTTTCCTCTTTTCCATTTACGGAGTTGACCATCGCTTTGCCGTTGTAAAGGCGGAGCGCCGCCTCCATAGCCGCCGTGTCTGCCGTGTCTATCTGCAAAGGAAGAGCCGTAACCGCCTGGAGCTCGCAAACCGTAGCCGTAAGCATCGCTTTTTCGTCTATTTCGGGCAAACCCACGTTTACGTCAAGCACGGCGGCGCCCTTTTCCTCCTGCGCAATTCCCTCGTTGAGGATATAACCCATATCACCCTCGCGCAGTGCCTCTTTGAAGCGCTTTTTGCCCGTGGGGTTTATGCGCTCTCCTATAAGCACGGGGCTTTCTCCAAAGCGCACCGCGTGCGTGTAGGAGGAAACGCAGGTTATGTTCTTTTCCGTAAGCGGTACGGGCGAAACACCGCGCAGCTCTTGGGAAAGCGCGCTTATATATTCGGGCGTTGTGCCGCAGCATCCGCCCGCAATTCTCACGCCCTTTTTCACGGCAAGCGCAACGTCGCGCGCAAATTCCTCTGCGCCCACGTCGTAGTAAGTTTTCTCGCCATCGCTTTGCGGCAAGCCCGCGTTGGGCTTGAGAAGCACGGGCACGGAAGCGTTTTCAAGAAGCTCCTCTACAACGCCCATAAGCTTTTTCGGGCCGAGCGAGCAGTTTGCGCCTATAGCGTCTGCGCCCAAGCCCTCAAGCATAGCCACCATGGCGGCGGGCGTTGCGCCCGTCATAAGCTTGCCGTCCTCGCCGTATGCGTTGGAAACGAAAACGGGAAGCGTGCAGTTTTCCTTCGCGGCAAGCAGCGCCGCTTTCGTTTCGTAGCTATCGTTCATAGTTTCGATCATAACGAGGTCTGCGCCGTACTTTGCGCCGAGGCGCACCGTTTCGGCAAATACCGCCACGGCGTCTTCAAACTCAAGGTCGCCGTAAGGCTTCAGCATCTTGCCCGTGGGGCCAATATCGAGCGCAATAAATTTCGGCTGTGGCGCGCACGCGCTTTCGCGCGCTTTCTTTGCTGTTTCAAGCGCCGCCTTCACTATTTCCTCAAGCTTTTCCCTTTCGAAATGTACCGTGTTGGCGCCGAAGGTGTTGGCGTTTACCACGTTTGCGCCCGCTTCAAAATAGCTTCGCTGTATTTTTTCCACCGTGTCTGCATGGGTAATGTTCCAAAGCTCGGGCTCTTCCCCGGGGCGCAAGCCCGCTTTCTGCAAAAGCGTGCCCATGCCGCCGTCCAGCACGACGACGTTATTTTTCAAAAACTCTCTTATATCCATTTCAATCACCAAAAATCAATTATTTTTGCCTATGCCGATTATCGCCGTAACAGATTTTGCAGGCGAAATAATAAGGCTTTCGCGCAAGCTCGCGCCTATATATTTTTCGGGCGAAAGCACGCGGAAAATCTCCTTTTGCAAAGCAAGCGGCAGGTCGCCGTAGCCGGGGCTGAAGCGTGGGCGCGTAAAGCCGCCCTCCTTTGCCGCCTCCGCTTTTATTTCTGCGTTGAAGGCATCGCAAAGCGCCTCTACCCTTTCAGAGCCGATGGCATCGAACATAAGCGCCTTTGCGGGCGACGTGCGCGCATAGCGCATGGCAAGCCTGTCTATACCCAGTCCCACCGTGGCGGCAAACACCGCAGCATAGCGGCAAGAAGCAAGGTTTTTGCAAAGAGCTGCGCTTTTTACACGCGCAAAGCCCAGGTCAATTTCCTCGCCATATATATTTACGGGAAAGTGCGCAAAGCAAACCTTATATGAAAGTGCTTTTGTGCTTTCGGCAATACATTCTTCCAGCAGTGCTTCTACCTCTGCGCTCGCTTCGCCGCAGGAGGAGTAGCGCAGTATTTCGCGCCTGTCCCACTCTGGCGCAGCGTAATTTCTAACGAAAACAGCACCCGTCATTTGCCAAGAATATCCGAAAGGTTTTCCTGAACCTTGAAGGCAACGTCGGGCTTGTTCATAGAGTAAACGTGCACATTCGTTACGTTGTTTGCAAAAAGGTCTATTATCTGGTCTGTAGCGTAGGCTATGCCCGCCTGCTTCATTGCCGCGGGGTCAGAGCCGAATTTATCCACAATGCTTTTGAACCTCTGCGGCATAAACGAGCCCGAAAGCTTTATGGCTCTTTCAACCTGCTTTGCGTTCGTTATGGGCATGATGCCCGCCACAACTGGCACGGTTATTCCCGCCTCGCGTATTTTATAAAGGAAATTGTAAAGCAGATTATTATCGAAAAACATCTGCGTGGTAAGAAATTCACAGCCCGCGTCTACCTTTTCCTTCAGGTATTTTATATCGTCCTTTTGGTTAATGCTTTCGGGGTGTACCTCGGGGTAGCACGCACCGCCTATGCAGAAGCCCTCGCCGCGAAGCTCGGCAACAAGCTCGCTTGCGTGGCGGTATGCCCATGCGCTTCTGTCCTTGCCCTCCATTTAGGGCGTGAGGTCGCCGCGAAGCGCCATTACGTTTTCAATGCCTGCCGCTTTAAGGTCGGCAATGCGTGCGCGCACCGTTTCCTTCGTAGAGGAAACGCAGGTAAGGTGCGCAAGCGTGGAAACGCCGTGCTTCTCTTTTATCTCTTTTGCAATATCGAGCGTATATTTGCTAGTGCCGCCGCCTGCGCCGTATGTAACGCTCATAAAAGCGGGCTTGAGTGTGGCAATTTCGCGCACGGCAGTTTTAACACTTTCAAAGTTTGCATCTGTTTTGGGCGGGAAAACCTCAAAAGAAAGCGAAAGCTTTTCGCTTTTCAGTATTTCGGTAAGTTTCATTTTTATCACCATCTTTACAACATGTTTATTATTTTTTAAGTATAATACTTTTTTCTCAAATATGCAACCGTTTTAAAAGAAAAAACGAAGGCATTTTTGTGCACTTCGTTTTTTCTTTTATTTGAGGTTATTTTAGGGAATTAGCAAATTAAAATTCCGAAAAAGCATTTTCCGCTTTTTGGATAAAATGGTTTTTATGGTATATTATCTATTTTTTTCCACTTTTCGTGCATTTGTGACAAATCGTTACATAAAAATCATAACATAAAGTTACAATATTGTCAAGAGTAAATTTTTTAATATTAAAAAAAGTATCGGGGTCGGCGAATGGAAAAAATCACTTGTATGTGCGGTTTGCGCGAAATAAGGATAAAAAAAGGTTATACACAGCTTAAAGTAGCCATGGACCTTAATATAAGCCGCGAAGCGCTTTCATACTACGAAAACGGCAAAAGGAGCCCCGACCTTCAAATGCTCGTGCTTATGTCTGAATACTTCGACGTTTCCATAGATTATCTCATAACGGGAAAAGATTTTTCCCCGAAATACCCGAAATAAAAGCCTTATCAAAACGCATTTTGATAAGGCTTTTTTTAATTTTGAAAAGTGCTCCGCACTTTAAGATAGGCCAACTTTTTCTCTTTGAGAGAAAAAATCTGCAAACTGTGAAAATGCGCCGTGGTTCCGAGTAAATTTTACGGCATTTAACCGTAAAATTTCAACTTGGGGAGGCGCAAGAAGTTTTAGCATAAAGCAGAAATGACAAAGCGATAAAACGGCACGTTTTTTTCTTCTTTTTGCCTCTTTTTCTTTAAACAAGAAAAAGAGGGATATAATAATTTCAAAAATCGCGAAGGCGATTTTTGTTCCTTAAAAGCAAATATAGTTGAATAAAGATAAAAAAGAAAATCGCGAGTTCCGCGATTTTCTTTTTATCTTTATTCTTCGTAAAGTCCTTCGGGCATATGCTTCATAGTTCTGTCTACAAGCTTTGCAATAGGCGATTTTTCCGCACCTACAACAGTTGTGTCGAGAATGCCGTGTGTGGGCCCTTTCCAGTATTCGTCTATGCAGCCCTCGCCGCCGCGCATACCGAGAATGGAGCCAACCGTCGCACCGTTGCAGTCTGTGTCAAAGCCAACGTCAACGGACATGCAAATGGATTTGCCGTAATCTCCTTCGCCGTAGAGAAGCGAAGCAACAACGATAAGCGCGTTGGAGATCGTGTGGCACCAATCGTGTTCGTCGTCATCGTCCCATTCTTCGTTGATCCAATCGAAAGCTTCTTCCTTGGAAACGCCTGCATCGTATTTGCCGATAAGCGTCATGATGCTTTCGTAAAGGCGGGAAGTTGCGGGAATTTCTGCAAGGCCGCCGTAGATGATATCCTTGATATTATCGTTTACTGCCGCAACGGCGATCATAGCAGCTATGAGCATTTCGCCGTAGATGCCGTTTTTAACGTGGGAAATGGAAGCATCACGCCAAGCCATTTCAGCTGCAAGCTCGGGATTGCCGGGGTTGATGTAGCCGAAGTAGTCGCCGCGTATCTGCGCGCCGATCCATTCGCGGTAGGGGTTTTTGTAAACCGCGCAAACGGGCGGGTGGTAACCGCGGAGGTAGTTGAGGTAGGAAACGCGCTCTGCCGTGCAGTAGGACGTTTTGGGCTGGCAGGAAACCCAAAGCTTCATAACGTCTTCGGGAGTGAAATCTCTGCCGTTTTTCTTGATGAGCATTTGCGCCATAACAACGTAGTTTGTATCGTCGTCCCACGGTGCGCAATCAACCGTATCGGCATATTTTCTGTATCTGAGGTCGAATTCATATTTTTCTTCTGTATTTTCGGGTACGTCTGTGCTGTAAATATAACGGTGCATGGGGTAGTTACCGGATTCCTTAAGGAAAGGAATGAGCTCTTTTCTCTTCATGCCTTCAACCGTTTTGCCAAGCAAGCAGCCGCAAATTCTGCCGTACCATGCGCCGGAAATTTTATCCTTAAGCGCGTCCATATCCTTGGGCATAACAGATTTGAATTCATAGGGCTTGCGAAGCGCCTTGATCTCTTCGAGTGCGGAGGGCTCGTTGTATTTAAAATCGGCTCTCGTTTGCGCGTGCTTGATGATGTCGTAAAGCACGTTTGCGATGTCTACCTTGTGGCGGTCGTGTTCAAGGTTATGAACCGCCATGAAAATATCCTTGTATTTTTCAATATCAAGGCCCTCTTCTATAGACTGTTTATATTCGATTGCGAGCTGTTTACAATATGTGTCCCACGAGCTGAGCTCCTCAAAATCGGGGGTAATATCGTACTGTTTGTGGTAAGACATAATTTTTTCTCCTTTTTTCCACTCCAAGTAAATTATACATAAACATTACATTATTTCAGTTAATCAACCAAAAAATCCGTCTTTTTGCTACAAATCACAGCATTTATATTGTGAAAATTTCACATATTTCAATAGTGTTTTTGGTAAGATTATGTATATTTATGATTATGCCTTTATTGTATCACGATATCTGTGACTTGTCAACATCAAATAATAAAATTTACCAATCACAAAAAAAGAGCCAAAGCTTACGGCTTCTATTATAAAAAGCGCACCCGCCAAAAGCAGGTGCGCTTCCCTTTTAAGGTCTTATATTTTCAAAAATAATTCCCTTGAAGCAATTTTCGGTTGCCTTGAGGTTTTCTTCCGTTCGCACCGTCCACGCCACGGGGTAGCCGCCGAGTGCGCGGGCAAAGCGGAAGGAAAATCTCTTCTTTTCGTTCAGGTCGTAAGCAATAAAATCGGGGCGTGCAAGGAAGCCCAGGAGCATATTCGTAAGCACGAAGTTCACGGGCTCGCCCATGCCCGAGCTTTCCTTTGTCATTTTACAGCCGAGCTGACCGCGCACAATGTGCTTGCGGTTTTTCTTCCACCAGCGCACGTACATGGGGTTGAATGCCTCTATACAGTAAACTCCGTTGTAGCCGTCGAGCATTTCCGCCGTAAGCTTGCAAACCGTGGCATCTTTTATTTTAGAGCCCTTGATTTCCACCACAAGCGGCACTCTTCCAGCCACGAGGTCAAGCACCTCGCGGAAGGAGGGTATGCATTCCTCCGTGCCGCAAAGCTTAAGCGCCTTCAGCTCGGCAAGGGTTTTGCTTTCGGTTTTGCCCTCCACGCCGCAAACACGCGAAAGCGTGTCATCATGGAAAACGGCAAGCTCGCCGTCCTTCGTTACGTGAACGTCAAGCTCTATGCCGTAGCCCGCGCGGCAGGCAAGTTCGAAAGCCGCAAGCGAGTTTTCGGGCACGCCCTCGCCGTGAAGCCCGCGGTGGGCATATTTATTTTGCAAAGCAAAAAATTCCGCCGTTTTCTTCCTTCTGCCGCTTGGCGCAACAAGGAAGATATAAAGAAGCACGAAAAAAGCCAGCACGCCGAGTATAATATAAAGCGCAGTCATTTATTCAGCCTCCGCTTTTTTGCCCACGGGCTTGGAGTCGCCGTGTTTTACGCAGAACATCGTAAAGAACGCGGAAAGCACCATTATTGTAGCGTAAACGAAGAGCGATTCCATTGCGATCACTTCCATGAAAAGACCGCTGAGCATGGGCGTAACCGTCTGCGCCGCCATACTTGCCGTATAGTAAAAGCCCGTATATTTGCCAACGTCGCCGCCGCGCGAAAGCTCAACTACCATGGGGTAGGAGTTTACGTTGATGGTAGCCCAGCCCATGCCCGCCATTACGAAAATAACGTTCATAGCCATTACGGGCCAGCCGCTTCTTGCAAAGGAAGCAAGCAGGAAAGCAGAGCCAAGAAGGATTATACCGCCGAGAATGGTTTTCTTTCTGCCGAATTTGGAAGCGAGCATACCTGCGGGCACATAGCAAACTATCGCCGCAGCCGTCGCTATCATAAGCGTAAGGTTATAGTCGAGGTTGAGCACCGTGGAAGCGTAAACGGAATATTTGCTCGTAACAGCGTTATAGCCCATATACCAGAGCGCAACGGAAGCAAGAATGAGTATAAGCGAAACGAACTCGCCGCGCGAAAGCTTGCGGCTGCCGCCCGCTGCCTCTTCTTCATCGGGTGTTTCTTCAATACCGTATTTTTTCGTGTCTGCTTCCATCTCAGCCACGAGCTTCGGCTCGTTTACGGTGAGCTTGAATATGCAGAGCGCAAGGAGCATTATACCCGCGATAACGCAGAAGAAGGCAGTATAGCTCATAAGCGCGTTCTGGCTCTTGCCCGTGCCGAATATCATGCCGAGAATAAGCACGATAATACCGCCCGCCGCGCCCATAAGGTTTATTATGGAGTTTGCCTTGGAGCGCAAGGGCTTAACCGTAACGTCGGGCATAAGCGCAACCGCGGGCGAGCGGAAGGTAGCCATGGAAAGAAGCGTGAGAAGGAGCACGAGCATAAAAACTATAAGCGTAGAGGGGTTCTGCTCCATAGTTTTTCTGGCGTAATCCTGGCGCGCGGGAACAACGTAATTTGTATATTCCTCGGTAACATTGCCGTCCTCGCCGTACATTTCTATAGCGGCAAACTCTTCCTTCGTGAACTTTTCGCAAACAGAAAATTCTTCGCCGTCTGGTGTTTTGGCTTTAAGGTTTGCATCGTAGAGCACGACCTGCGCGTTTTCCGCGCCGGGCGCAACCGCTTCGATCTTCGCAAGCTGTGCGTTATCTGCAAAGCTCATGCCCACGAAAGCAACAACAGCGCAAAGCGTGCCTATAAGAATAAAGGGCGTGCGCTTGCCGTGCTTGCTATTGCATTTATCGGAAAGTGTGCCGAAAAGCGGGAGCATAAAGAGCGCGAGAATGTTATCAAGCGCCATTACCGCGCCCGAAACGGCTTGGTTAAGGCCGAATTTATCGGTGAGTATCTTCGGAATGATGGTGTCGTACGCCTGCCAGAATGCGCTTATGAGAAAAAACGCAAATCCGACGCATATGACGCGTTTGTAGTTAAGTTTCATAGTGCTTCTCTCCTTATTTTTTGCTTTGAGTCGTGCTGTTTTTCACACTAAATATTATATTTGACATTTTCATCAACACATCTTCAAAATAATTAAAAATTTATGGTTATATTTTACCATAAACGCACCCCTCTGTCAACATAAGGTAAAACATTTTTCGCTCCCGCTCTTTTTGGGAAATTATTATATGCGCATTTTTTCACAAACCCAAAATTATATTCCGTTTCATGGGCACAATAAGTGCGAGGTGATTTTATGTTATATAAAAATTTTCTTAAGGAAGCTAAAGCTCTCGAAACAGAGTTTATCGAGCTCAGGCGTTGCCTGCACGCGCACGCCGAGGTAGGCTTTTCTCTACCCTATACAACCGGGCTTATTTTCGCGAAGCTTCGTGAATACGGCTATACGCCCGAAAAATGCGGACTCGCCGGAATAACCGCAACCGTGGGCAACGGAGGCAAAGTCTTTCTTCTGCGCGCAGATATGGACGGATTGCCCATGCGCGAGGAAACGGGCCTGCCGTTTGCCGCGCACGGCGGAAACATGCACGCCTGCGGCCACGATATGCATACGGCAATGCTCATGCTTGCCGCAAAGCTTTTACGCGCTCACGAAGCAGAGCTTTGCGGCACGGTAAAGCTTATGTTTCAGCCCGCAGAGGAAACGCTTTCGGGCGCAAAGGATATGCTTTCGGCGGGCGTGCTTGAAAAGCCCACCGTTGGCGCTGCCTTTATGATTCACGTGCTTTCGGGCGTAAACGCCCCCGTGGGCTCGGTTATAGTGCCGCGCGGTGGCGTGAGCGCCCCCTCTGCCGACTATTTCGATATCTGTATAAAGGGCAAAGCCTGCCACGGCGCTTCGCCCGAAAAGGGGGCAGACGCGCTGCTTGCCGCGGCGCACGTGCTGGCAGCACTTTCTTCGCTTGCTTCGCGCGAAGCAGGCGCGGGCGAACGCGCGCTTTTGACCGTGGGCAAAATGGCGGCCGGGAGTGCTGCAAACGTTATAGCGGGCGAAGCCCTGCTTTCAGGCACTATGCGCACATACAGCGCACAAACGCGCGAAACGCTGAAGCGGCGTATTGCAGAGCTTTCGCGCGCGGTTGCCTCTGCCTTCCGCACAGAAGCAGAGGTCACCTTCGGTAAAGGCACGCCCATGCTGAAAAACGACGCCTCGATTTCCGCGCGCATAGGCGAATATTGCCGCGAGCTTTTGCCCCACGAATACGTTTTGCCGGCAGATATACTTTCGGGCGTCGGCGGCTCGGAAGATTTTGCATATATTGCCGAAAAAGTGCCCTCCGCCATGGTAAGCCTTTCTGCGGGCGCTGGCGAATACCCGCTTCACCACCCCGGGGTCTGCTTCGACGAAAGTGTTATACACACGGGCGGCGCGCTCTATGCCTACACCGCCGCGCGCTGGCTTGGCGATAACGCATAATTCAAAAAAACAGCCGAAAATAAAAAGTATATTGCAATTTTTTTCGCTTTGCTGTAAAATAAAATCACAATCGCGATTACATTAACACAAATGAGGTGCAAAGTGAAAAATATAATTGAAATAGACCGCCTTTCCAAAAGCTTTGGCGATGTGAAAGCGGTAAAAGACCTTTCCTTCCGCGTGCGCGAGGGTGAGCTTTTCGCCTTTCTCGGCGTAAATGGCGCGGGAAAATCCACCACCATAAATATCATGTGCGGTCAGCTTTCGAAGGATGGCGGCACCGTTACCATAGACGGCAACGACACGGAAAAGAACGCGGGCGCCGTAAAGCGCGGGCTCGGCGTTGTTTTCCAGAATTCCGTGCTGGATTCCGCGCTCAGCGTTTACGATAACCTCGTAAGCCGTGCCGCGCTATACGGCATAACGGGCGCGGCGGCAAAGGCGCGCATAGGTGAGCTTGCCGCCCTTCTGGGCTTCGGCGATTTTATAAAGCGCCCCGTGGGCAAGCTTTCGGGCGGTCAGCGCAGGCGCATAGATATAGCTCGCGCGCTTATACACAAGCCGAAAATTCTCGTGCTCGACGAGCCCACGACGGGGCTTGACCCGCAAACGCGCAAAACGCTCTGGAGCGTTATAGCAAACCTTCGCAAAACGGAAAATATGACTGTTTTCCTCACCACCCACTATATGGAGGAGGCAGCAGAAGCAGATTATATAGTAATACTCGACAGCGGCAAAATAGCCGCCGAGGGCACGCCGCTCGAGCTTAAAAACGCCTATACCGAGGACTATATCACCCTATACGGCGCAAGCGAGGATGATACACGCGCGCTAGGCGTGAAATACGAGCTTATGCGCGATGCCGTGAAGCTTTCCGTGCCAAACACGGCAAAGGCCACAGAGCTTATAGTGGCAAACCCCGCGCTCTTTCGCGACTACGAAATAACGAAAGGCAAAATGGACGACGTTTTCCTTGCCGTAACGGGCAAAAAGCTTGGAGGTGACGAAAAATGAGAACTCTTTTAGCTATTATAAAGCGAAATATAAAGCTTTTTTTCAAGGATAAGGGAATGTTTTTTACTTCTCTTATAACCCCTGCCATACTTCTCGTGCTTTACGTAACGTTTCTGGGCGACATTTACCGCGATAGCTTTACGGCAAACCTGCCCGAAGGCCTCGCGCTTTCCGAAAAGCTGCTCGATGGGCTCGTGGGCGGTCAGCTCATTTCATCCATTCTCGCAGTTTCTTGCGTTACCGTTGCTTTCTGCTCAAACTTCCTTATGGTAAACGATAAAGCGCTGGGCACGGCAAACGACTTCCGTGTTTCCCCCGTGAAGCCCTCGCTTTTGGCGCTAGGCTACTACATAGCAACCCTTGCCTGCACGCTTATTATCTGCTTTGCGGCGGCGGCGCTTTGCCTTTGCTACGTGGCTTTCGTCGGCTTTTATATGTCGCTTTCCGACGTACTTTTCCTCTTTCTCGATATAATTCTGCTTGTGCTTTTCGGCACGGCGCTTTCATCCGTTATAAACTTCTTCCTTTCCTCGCAGGGGCAAATTTCCGCCGTGGGCACTATAGTCAGCTCCGGCTACGGCTTCATCTGCGGTGCGTATATGCCCATTTCCTCTTTCGGCGAGGGCTTGCAGAAGGTTATTTCCTTCCTGCCCGGCACATACGGCACATCGCTCGTGCGCAACCACGCAATGCAGGGTGCGCTTGCCGAAATGGAGGCAGAGGGCTTGCCCGCAGAGGCGCTCGGCGCGCTCAAGGATGCGATGGATTGCAACCTCTATTTCTTCGGAAACGCGGTGGAAATCCCCGTGATGTACGCCATTCTCGGCGGCGCAACGGCGCTTTTGCTCGCGGTATACGTATTGCTGAACAAATTCAAAAAAGTGAAGTGAAACCTTGACTTCGTCAACTATAAAACGCAAAAAAACGCCTTTTGGGCGTTTTTTTGCGAAATTCCATACTTACCAACTTTTTCTCTTTGAGAGAAAAAGTTGCAAAAAGAGGCAAAAATCCTTCAGGATTTATCGGCTTGGTCATCGAAAAAATAAGCAAAAAGAGAGCGCCTCTCCCCGCTCGTGATTTTTGCTCGTACCTCGCAAAAATTCGGCGGAACCACGAGGTGAGGTGATGCTTCACAAATTTGTTATGGTCTGCAAAACGCGCTATAAGCGCGAATAACCTTGTTTACGAATGGGCACCACTTTGCAGTCCATAGCAAATCTGCAAACCACAAAAATTCGCCGTGGTTCCGAGTAATTTTTGCGCCAGCAAAAATCAAACTCGGTGAGGCGAAAGAAGTTTTAGTTTAAAGCAGAAGTGACATAGCGGTAAAACGGCACGTTTTTTGCTTTTTTGCAACTTTTTCTCAAAGAAAAAAGTTGACAGAACATCCGAAAGCCTGCGGCTTTCGAAAAAACACCCTTTCGGGTGTTTTTTCTTTATCTTATTTTTCCACGCACATCCAGCAGCCCTCTGCCCCCAAACCGTTTTCGGGCGGTGTGAGCAAGCCCTTTTCGATAAGTGCCTCCACTACTGCGTCAAGCACGGGCATATTTGCAAGGCTGTTTGCAAAGCCCCATTCGCCCAGGAGATGCTCGGGAATAGATGCTTTTATAAGCGCCGCGAGCTTTTCCGCCACGACCTCGGCATCCTTTTCGAAATATCCCTTTTTAAGCGCACCGCTAATGCCGAAAAGCTTTTTTCTATCCTCTGCGGTGCAAACGAGTATCTTCGTATAGAGCGTGTCGCCCTCGCGGTAAATGTAGCCCTGCTCTATAGCCTTCGCCGCGTGCTCCTTCTCGTTTTCCGCAAGAGAAGCCACGGGAAGCCCGCCTATGGCGCGGAGTGCAAGCTGCACCTGCGTGTCGGTAGATACGTTAAGCCCGCAATGGAAATGCGGTTTTATTCGCGTGATGTAAATATTATCAAGGTGAACGTATTTGTAACCGCAAACGCTATGAGCCTCCACGCCGTCCCAGCCGCCGCCGTAGCGCTTGCCGTTATCCACGTAGCCGAAAACACTGAAGGGGCGGTCGGGCTTTTTATATTCGGCAAAATATTTTTCCTCCATTATCTTCTTCACGTTATCGGAAAAAGCATCTGCTATAACGAAAACCTGTTGCCAGAGTATAAGGTTCATATCCACCTTTTTGTTAAGGTACGGGAAAGCGAGATATTCCTCTTTGTGCGCTTCGATATATTTTTCTATCGTTTCGCATATCTTGGGAAGCTCTGCCGTGTAAAGCTCGTTCGCCTTTTGGAAAACCTCTTTTTCCAAAAGCACAAAGTTTATGATGTACTTGCCGTTTTCGAGTTTTCGGAGCAAGCCGTATTTGCCGTTTTCGCCCTTGCAGAGAATGTCCATCTCCTCTTCAACGTAAAGCGTTGGCACGTTCAGCTCCTCTGCCACCTCGGCAGCGGTTCTGGGCTTCTTGCGGCAAAGCCATATTATGTGGTTGGAAAGCATTCTCGTCCAACCCGTTCTCGGGTCGCACCAGCCGGGGTTTCCCGTGCCCCAGATAATATAATTTATGTTGTCGAGTGCCACAGGCATATTATATGTTTCTTTCATTTCTTCTACCTCGTTTCTTATTTTCTGTCTTGCCGAAAAAAGCCTTTGGCGAACTGCTGTTTCGCTCGTTTTTTGCGCTTTTGCTATCTCTGCCGTGGGTATACCGTCAAGGTAAAACATTATCATGACCTCGCGGTATGCTCTCGTGAGAAAGGCCATGCGGCGGTATACCGCGCGCAGAAGCTCGCTATCGCTTTCTTCTTCCTCCTCGTCGGCTATTCCACGCAAAAGCTCCTCTGCATCGCCTTCGTAAAACGTATCGGCGTTTTTTCTGCGCTTATCTGCAAAATCGGCGTACACATTACGTGCCACGCGCCAGATAAACGGGTAAACGCTTTCAATTTCGCCGCCTTTGTTCGCGGCTTTCACGAGTGCATATACTATATCAGAGCAAAGCTCCTCTGCTTCAAAGCTGTCTTTTGTTCGCGCATAACAAAAGCCGAAAAGCTTTTCCATCAGGGCATCGTCAAAATATTTCAGCAAATCTTGTTTTTTCATGTTTCCTCCAAAGCGTTCGATCGTTGCTTTCACCCATATAGTCGGCGGAAGATAAGAAATGTTAGGTAGTTTATGAAAATATTTTAGCATAATTCAAAAAAATTGTCAAACGCGACAAATTGCGCTTTTGTCAAAAGTCACAACTTACCAACTTTTTCTCTTTGAGAGAAAAAGTTGCAAAAAGAGGCAAAAATCCTTGCAGGATTTATCGGCTTGGTCAGCGAAAAAATAAGCAGAAAGAGAGCGCCTCTCCCCGCTCGTGATTTTTGCTCGTACCTCGCAAAAATTCGGCGGAACCACGAGGCGAGGTGATGCTTCACAAATTTGTTATGGTCTGCAAAACGCGCTATAAGCGCGAATAACCTTGTTTGCGAATGGGCACCACTTTGCAGTCCATAGCAAATCTGCAAACCACAAAAATTCGCCGTGGTTCCGAGTAATTTTTGCGCTAGCAAAAATCAAACTCGGTGAGGCGAAAGAAGTTTTAGTTTAAAGCAGAAGTGACATAGCGGTAAAACGGCACGTTTTTTGCTTTTTTGCAACTTTTTTCTCAAAGAAAAAATTTGACAGAACATCCGAAAGCCTGCGGCTTTTGAAAGAAAAAACACCCTTTCGGGTGTTTTTCTCTATCTTATCGGATTAAAGACCGCGTTTGATGTAGTATGTGTGGAGAATTTCGTGAGCCACGTGGCTACCGGGTTTCTCGAGGAATTCATCGTAAAGCTTCTTAACAACGGGGTTGTCGTGAGAGCAACGGATTGTGTTTGCCGCATCGGAATTGTAAAGAACAGCCGCGCGTTTTGCTTTGAGGTC
>JAFTNI010000047.1 GCA_017451975.1 Clostridia bacterium | reverse complement strand
GCTCGGCGGCGACGACTTCGACAACAGAATTATCGATTGGATTGCAGACAAATTCAGAAGAGAAGAAGGCATCGACCTTAAAAACGATAAATCTGCGCTCCAGCGTCTTAAAGAAGCTGCTGAAAAAGCAAAAATCGAGCTTTCCGGCATGACAAGCGCAAACATCAACCTCCCCTTCATCACGGCAGATGCAACAGGCCCCAAGCATTTCGATGCAACGCTTACACGCGCTGAATTTGAAAAAATCACGGCAGACCTCGTTGCAGCGACACTCGAACCTTGCCGCAAAGCGCTTTCCGACGCAGGCCTTTCCGTTTCCGAAATCGACAAAGTTCTCCTTGTAGGCGGTTCCACAAGAATCCCCGCTGTTCAGGAAGCAGTTAAGAAGTTCACGGGCAAAGAACCCTTCAAGGGTATCAACCCCGACGAATGTGTTGCTATCGGCGCGGCTATTCAGGGCGGCGTTCTCGGCGGCGAAGTTAAAGACCTTCTCCTTCTCGACGTTACACCCCTTTCCCTCGGCATTGAAACACTCGGCGGCGTTTGCACAAGAATTATCGAACGCAACACAACAATTCCCGTTAAGAAATCTCAGGTGTTCTCCACAGCTGTAGATAACCAGCCTTCTGTTGAAATTCACGTTCTTCAGGGCGAACGCGAGCTTGCAAGCGGCAACACAACGCTCGGCAGATTCTCGCTCGACGGCATTATGCCCGCACGCCGCGGTGTGCCCCAGATCGAAGTTACTTTCGATATCGACGCAAACGGTATCGTTAACGTAACTGCAAAAGACCTCGGCACAGGTAAGGAACAGCACGTTACAATCACTTCCTCCACAAATATGAGCAAGGAGGATATCGACCGCGCTGTTAAAGATGCTGAAAAATTTGCAGAAGAAGATAAAAAGGTTAAAGAAGCTGTAGACACAAAGAATGAAGCAGAAGCTATTCTTTACCAGAGCGAAAGCACGCTTAACGAAATGGGCGATAAAGTAGATTCTGCCGATAAAGCTACTATCGAAGCAGAAGCAGATAAGCTCCGCGAAGCTATCAAGACAAACGATACGGAAACGATCAAAGCAGCTACGGAAGCTTTCAAGAAAGCATTCTACACAGTTGCTGAGAAGATTTACAAAGCAAATGCTCCTCAGGGTGATATGGGCGGCACACAGGGCGGCGCAGGCACGCAGAACGACGACGGCAGCTTTGATGCAAACTATACAGAGAAATAATTGAAATACAAGAGGGCGGGCACTTTTTGTCCGCCCTTGTTGAAGTCATATAATTATTAGGACGGAGAACATATATGAAAGATTGCTATGAAGTTCTCGGGGTTGAGAAAAGCGCAAGCGAAGCGGAAATCAAATCTGCCTACAGAAAGCTTGCAAAAAAATACCACCCCGATATGAACCCCGACAATAAAGAAGCAGAAGAAAAGTTCAAAGAGGTAAACGACGCATATGCTATTCTTTCCGACCCCGATAAGCGCCAGAAATATGATACTTACGGCGCGGCTGCCTTCGAGCAGGGCGGCGCACAGGGCGGCGGTGGCGGCTATGGCGGCGGCTTCGGCGGCATGGAATTTGACCTTGGCGATATCTTCGGCGATATTTTCGGCGGCGGTTTTGGCGGAGGCTTCGGCGGTGGCGGCGGCGCGCGCAAAAACGGCCCCGTGCGCGGCGACGACCTTTTGCAGAGAGTTTACCTTTCTTTTGAAGAAGCAGCATTTGGTTGCAAAAAAGAAATAAAATATACCAGAATTGAAAAATGCCGCGATTGCGGCGGTAACGGCTCTGCGCCCGGCACAAAGCCGCAAACTTGCTCCAAATGCGGCGGTACGGGCAGAGTTACGGTTCAGCAGAGAACGCCTTTCGGTGTTATGCAGAGCACGCGCGCGTGTGACGCCTGCGGCGGTACGGGCGAAATTATAACGAACCCCTG
>JAFTNI010000002.1 GCA_017451975.1 Clostridia bacterium | reverse complement strand
GTTCCCAAAACTGGCGGGTGACCGTTACCCTACATCCCGATTATATATATTATAAGCGATAATTTTCCATTTGTCAATAAAAGTCCCCGAAAAAATCGGGGACTTTTTTTACTTTGAAAAAGAGTTATCAGCCAACGTAGCCGCGAAGCTTTGCTGCTTCAACAATTCTTGCAACAGCAACCATATATGCGCCGATACGCATAGGCACGTTGTTTTCTTTCGCTGTATTATAAACAGCCGCAAAAGCTTCGGAAATCTGGCGTTCGAGCTTGGAGTTAACCTCTTCCTCGCTCCAGAAGTAGCACTGAAGGTCCTGAACCCATTCGAAGTAGGAAACGATAACACCGCCGGAGTTAGCGAGGATATCGGGCACAACCGTAATGCCTTTTTCCTGAAGAACTGCATCTGCAGCAGCATTGATAGGGCCATTTGCGCCTTCAACAATAAGGCCCGCGTTGATAGTGTCAACGTTCTTTTCCGTGATAGCGTTTTCGAGCGCTGCGGGAACGAGAATATCAACGGAAAGAGTGAGGAGCTCTTCGTTTGTGATGTGTTTAACACCTTCTGCGTTATAGCCTGTGAGGTCTGCCTGGTAGCCTGTAGAAATAATTTCATCGATGTTCAAGCCATCTTCGCAGTAGAGAGCGCCGAAAGCATAGGAAATGCCCACAACCTTGCAGCCTTCTCTGTAAAGAAGCTGAGCCGCAACACTGCCTACGTTGCCAAAGCCCTGAACGGCTACTGTTGCGCCCTTCAAGGATTTGCCGAGGCGTTTGTACATTTCACGAGCTGTGAAAAGTATACCTCTGCCCGTTGCCGCGGGTCTGCCGAGAGAGCCGCCGAGGGAAAGGGGTTTACCCGTTACAACAGCGGGCGTGAATTCGCCTGTAAGCTTGCTGTATTCGTCAACGATCCAGCCCATGATCTGTGCGTTCGTGTTAACATCGGGCGCGGGGATATCCTGCTTCGGGCCGATAACGGGAGTAATGAGCTTAACATAAGCGCGAGTGAGTCTTTCAAGCTCCGCTTTGGAAAGCTTTGCGGGGTCAACTGTAACACCGCCCTTGCCGCCGCCGTAAGGAATGTTGGCAACAGCACATTTGAAGCTCATCCATGCTGCAAGAGATTTAACTTCATCTTCGTCCGTTTCGGGGTGGAAACGGATACCGCCCTTGCAGGGGCCTCTCATGCTGGAGTGCTGGATACGGTAGCCTTCGAAAATTTCCGTGTGACCATCGTCCATTTTTACGGGAAAGCTTCCCTTAACTTCTCTTTCGGGTGTGCGCAAGAAGGAATATTCTTCTTCGCGAAGCCCGAGCTTTGCCGCCGCGTTATCAAGCGCTGCGAGCATATTGGCATATGTATTTCCTGCCATTGTAAATCACCTCTATATAAATTAAAAATTAGGATTACACTGTTTGAGTGACACGAATTTTTATATCTCCCGTTTCCTTATCGAATTCGAGAAATTCTATTTTAAGATTATACGTATCTTGCGAAACGCCCTCGGGGAAAGAATTGAGCGATTTCGTATGTGTCGCCGCAGAAACGAACTCGTTGGAGTTGAAAACGTCACCCACGCGGTAGAAGGGGTCCTCGGGGTAGCCGGGAACGTAAACACCGTCGTTTTTGAGCAAGCCGTTTTCGTCAAATCCGTCTTTGAAAAGTATAACTATACCGGGGTCGTGGCGTTCGGTTCCCTCGGTTTCGCCGTCGGGCAGCCAGGTGCCCGAGCCGTTCGTACGCTTTATAACGGAATACGTATCGAAAATATCCTCGTCTATATGCCATACGATTATGCCGCCTTCTTTGTAGTTTTCGCAGAAGTGGCAATCCTCGCCTCTTTCGTTAACGCCAAACGTCTTCCTGAAAAGCCCTTTGCTGAAGCCTTCCATCTGGCGGTTGTCCACAAGGAAATATTCTTTCGGGTCGGGAGTAGTTATTTTAAGTATGTTGGAATCGGGCGCAGAAAGCGGATGAACCGTGTATTCCCCGTTTTCGCTCACCACGTCGGGCTCTATAATTCCCGAGCGTATTTTCTGGAACGGGTCAAGGTGCTGAGGCACAAATCCTCTTCTGTATATGTTATCGGATTCATCGTTGCCATAGTTGCCGTGCCCCATAAGCGAGAAAAGATACGGCAAGGGCCAGCCTTTTACTTCTCTGTCGTAATCGTAAACATCGTGGAAGCCTATAGAATGACCGAGCTCGTGGGCAATCGTGCCGAGAGCGTGTGGGTAAAACTCGCCTTCCGTCATGCGGTATTCGCCTATAAGCGTGTAGCAGCCCTTCCCTCTTGCGCAAAGCTTTACGCCGTCAAGAACAGGGGCTCTTGCGCCTTCAACACCGTCTTCGTTTTCGTACTCAGGGAGCGAGCCGCAATTCGCGTAAACACCCCAGTGAACGCCCTTGGAGCGTTCCACACCGCTCAGGCCGTCGTAGCCTGCGTGAATAAGAAGCACGTTGAATTCGTCGCCTGAAAGGTAGCCGCCGCCGTCTTTATCATAATATGCGAAATCCACGAATTTGTCTGCTTCCTTAAGCGCTTCCGCTATGCATTTGAAAGCAACGCCGTGGTTTTTTTCGGGCATATCCTGTCTCATTCGGTCTGGGTGCGGCATATCGAGCACAACCTCGAGCACACCCGGCGTTTTCGTTTCTCCCATAACATGAACGGGTTCGAAATATATTTTACCGCCCGACATTTCTTTGTAAAAGTTTTTAAGTGTATACCCCTCATCACCGAAGCAGAGGTTATACCAATGCTCCTTTGTGGTGGATATCATCTGTATGCCGTCTTCCCACGTTTTCGCGTTTTTTGGCTTGAACGAAATAAGAACAACGAGCAGGGGTATCGGTTTCTTTTCCAGTTTAACCGTGGTTACACTTGTTTTGAGT
>JAFTNI010000046.1 GCA_017451975.1 Clostridia bacterium | reverse complement strand
TTTTTGAGTTTCAAAGTATATTAACGAGATTCTTTGTTTGACTTTGTCAATCAATCATAAATCTTTGTTGTTCAATTTTCAAGGACCGTTTGCACTGCCGTTTCCTCAACAGCGCTCCACTAGTATAGCACACACTTCCCACTTTGTCAACACTTTTTTTGAAAATTTTTTAAGTTTTTTTCGCTTTGTTGATTTTATGCAATATATTATTCAAAACGCAACCGCCAAGATGTGCAATTTTACCATGGTTTTCCGCACAAATCCGCGAAAAACAAGCAGAAAACGCGAAAACCAAAGAAAAACTTTTGCAAATATCAAAATGTTTTTTTGCAAAAGTTTTTGATTTTTTATTTTAAAATCCAATTTAAATTTTTCTCCGAAAATGCACTTTTACACTCCTCAACGCTTTCAAAAGCATCGTCGCTTTCCACAGAAAAATCTTCCGTGCATCCAAAAAGGTAGTAGCTGTCATACTTTTCATATTTGCAAATAGCATAGTAATAAATTTTGCACCAAATATCTCCATCTGTATAATATAGTGTTTCCGGTGTTTCCAATTCAGCATCACTTATAACTTTTGCCTCGTCGAGATAATTAGGAAATTCACTTTTAACGTCTACACTATAGCAATAAATATGAAAAACAATGTTATTCGCAAGCTCCACCGCCAAATCAAAAAGTCCATCTCTTACAGGGTTTTGCCCCGCTTCTCCATATGTAGGGTGCGATTTTTTTATATTTTCCAGAAAAGGCAACGAAAAATCTTCAACTTTATTAAGTCTTGCATCATAAATTTCATCATCTTCCCACATACACAGGTTTGTTACGCCAACGGTATCGCGGCAAATGATTTTTGTTTTCGTACCATCCATATCAATATACAACACGGTTTCGTTGCAGTTTATTTCGATTTTTTCTATCACAGCATCGTGGAAATCGTATTTATAAAAATCTTTCGTCATCGCGCTATCTCCTCACGCAGTTTCATATTCAAAAAGCTTACTTTTCTTTCCGTTTTCGTCTATTATATAGACCCATATCCAGGAAAAAGAATTTGAAAAAGTCACTTCGTCATATTCCTCTTCCATATCCTTGCAAAATTCTTCAAGCGTGTCGAAATTCTCTATTTGGAAAAATAATCTTCTCGGCTTGCCGTCCTTAAACTTTTTCTGCGCGTATGTAGGCTTATATTCCAAGTCGCGTTTCATTCCCTCCGAAGCAAGCACCGCATCGTACCCGTAAAAACGGTTGTCAAAAAGAATGAATTCCCTGCCGCATTCACTGCAAGCCGCCTTATAGGCTTCGGTCGAAGCAAACGGAGGCATTTCCGGAATCTCCAATTCTTCCCAAACGCCGGATTTAACATAATAAAGGCGAAGCTCCCCTTTTTCATTCCATACGTAATCCGTAGCCATTTCCGGGGTAGTTTCAATCTCCTTTATTTCTTCCCATACGCATTCCTTTATTATATAGTGGCGCCACTTTCCGTTTTCGTCCCTTTTATATTGTGTACCATCGGGATAGCTTACGTTACAATAGAACCTCCAAGCATCGTCATGCGGCTTCATCAAAGCCTTTTCTTCCTTGGTAAATTTATTTTTATAAATATGAAACTTCTCGCAGCCACAGGGGCATCTTGCTTCAAAGCAAGTGCGCCCCGCTTTTCTCGTTTCGTTAAATCCTATCTCTTTTAAATAATTCGGTATCGGCATTTTCATATCCTCCTTAAAATTTCTTTTATTCCTTCATATATTCCCGCTTCGCTTATTTCGCAGACAACGGCGTTTTTTACGCCCACAACCTGCTCACGCGCGGATTTATAATCTGTCACGCACAATGGTCTGTCTAAAACCTTCGCTTCTTCCACGGTTATCGGCTTTCCCTCGTGGCGCGAGGGTTGCAAATATACGTCGCACCGCGCCATAAATTTATATGGGTTTTCCGTGCGCGGCAAAAATGTGACACATCCGCCGGCTTCGGCGGCAAGCGCGCGGAGCTTGGCTTCATATGCCACCTCTCCCTCACCGATTATATAATAATGTACATTTTCCCCTTCGCGGAAGAGCCGCCCCACCGCCGGAATAGCAAGGTCAAACCCTTTCTGCGCGCACATACGCCCGACGGAAAGCACAACTTTACCAAAAAATCCGTCGCGGTAATTGCACGGCTCCTTCGCTTTTTCTAGTATCTCGCGCTCATTTATGAAGTTTTCTATGGTTTCGATTTTTTCGCAAATCTCTGGAAACCTCGCCGCAAGCGAATTTTCAATCGCTTTTGAAACTGTCACAATCTTATCACATTTGTGAAAGTACGGCAAATAGACCGCATCCTCGCGCGGCGGCTCATCGTAATCGAAATGAAGCCACGCAATTTTCTTTTTCGCGCGCACCTTATCCACCATATAAAACATCGTGCGGTCGCCCCAATAGGCAAGCGCAACGTCGTATTCACCCGCGTGCATCGGCATTTTTTTCATAAGAGCAAGCCAAATGCGATGTGCGGCATACGTGCGAAAAGGCTCGCCGCGCTTCATATTTATTATATGAGGCAAAAGCGCGAGCGCAAAGAAGGGATTTTTTCGCAGATATAGCTTTTTTATAACGGAAAATGCGTTACTTTTGTTTATGGTGAAAATTTCTCCGTATTCGCCAATTTCCGTAACTTTTACCTGTGTCGGCACAAGGCGGAGAAAAGCCCCCTCGCGCCTTGCAAGCAAAAGCTCCACTTCATATTTATTATAATCTATCTTTTCGGCAAACGAGAGAAACGAGCGCTCCGTGCCCGCCGCGTTCATCATTATGCCTACTATAAGCATCTTCTTTTTCATACTTTACCTTTTTATTATAACATAATGTTTTATTATTGTCAAAAACTTTGGCATAAATGCGGGCGCGCGCGAATAAAGATTAACAAAAGAAAAAAACGGAGGATTACAATGATTAATACGTATAAACCGGAGGGCAAGCTTCTTGCCTCTTCCGAAAACAGAGAATATTTTATGGGCGAGGCGGCGCTTATGCGCGCTATGGCAGAGGGTAAAATTCTGGAAAGTATTGCGCTTTACTGCGAGGACAGGGGCGAGGGCAAGGTACTTTCCTTCAATCTCGGTAAAATGCGCGGTATTATGCCCCAAAGCGAGGTTGAATATAGCAAAACGGGCGAAGAGCCGAAGGATATTGCCGTTATAACCCGTGTTGGCAAAGCGGTTTGCTTTAAAATAATAGGCTTTCGCGAGCTGGACGGTGAAAAAGTCGCCGTGCTTTCGCGCAAAGAAGCCCAGCGCGAATGTATGGAAAATTTTCTGCTTTCACTTACCGCGGGGGATATAATTGACGCCACCGTCACGCACCTGGAGCCTTTCGGCGCGTTTCTCGATATAGGTTGCGGCATTGTTTCGCTTATGTCTATAGATTGCATTTCAGTTTCGCGCATCTCTCACCCGCGCGACAGATTTTACACGGGTATGCAGATAAAAGCCGCCATAAAAAGCATCGATTATGCAACGGGCAGAATTTACATGACGCACAAGGAGCTGCTCGGCACATGGAGCGAAAACGCGGGCGCTTTTTCCGTGGGGCAAACGGTTTCGGGCATTGTGAGAAGCATAGAATCCTACGGCATCTTCGTCGAGCTTGCGCCGAACCTTGCGGGGCTTGCGGAATACCGCGACGATATTTACGCGGGCGGAAACGCGGCAGTTTACATAAAAAATATAATTCCAGAAAAAATGAAGGTAAAGCTTGTTATCGTAGATACTTTCCCTGCCCCCGAAACGCGCGAAAAAAGCTTCGATTATAAAATCGAAGCAGGTCATATAGATAAGTGGGTATATTCCCCCGAGGAATGTGCAAGGGTAATAGAAACGGTTTTTGAATAGCAGAAAAAGGGCGCGAAATGCGTCCTTTTTCTCTATTTGAAAGCCTGCGGCTTTCGGGTATACAACAAACTTTTTCTTTTTGAAAGAAAAAGTTACAAAAAGAAACAAAAACCTTGCAGGTTTATCGCTTTGTCACTTCTACAAAAAGCCAGAACTTCTTGCGCCTCCCCGAGTTTGATTTTTGCTCACGCAAAAATTACTCGGAACCACGGCGCATTTTTACAAATTCAGACTTTTTTCTAAAATCGCGCGCACTTCGCCATCTTCCATTTCCCTCAATATATTTACACTTTCCAAAAGAGGAAAATCAAACTCTTCCATGTGCCACACAAGAAAGTCTATCGCCGTTTCCCGTGTACTTTTGCCCTTGTATATGCGCATAAAATCATTGTATTCCGCTGCGTCTGCAGGCATATCACCTTCGAATAGTTCCCTGTCCATCATTCCGAGCAATGCGCCCAGAGCATCTTCCTCGCAAATTCGGTAGCAATAATCAAGCAAAGTAAAAACTTTATCGTATTCCGTAAAATCGTGCATTTTTCACCTCATAAAAACAAAAAGGGCGCAAAATGCGCCCTTTTAATTTTGCATATTTGGGGTTTACGCTTTGCGGTTGGAGCCAAGAACGTCAACGATTTTGTGTCTAACCATTTCTTTAACTTCTGCACGAGCAACCGTGAGGTAAGCTCTGGGGTCGAACACGGAAGGATCTTTGAACATTACGCGACGGATACCTGCTGTCATAGCAAGACGGATATCGGAGTCGATATTGATCTTACATACAGCCATGGAAGCAGCTTTGCGGAGCTGTTCTTCGGGAATACCTACAGCGTCGGGAAGTTCGCCGCCGAGAGAGTTGATTTCTTTAACGTGTTCCTGGGAAACGGAGGAAGCACCGTGGAGAACGATCGGGAAGCCGGGAAGTCTCTTTTCGATTTCTTCGAGAATGTCGAAACGGAGCGGAGGGGGAACGAGAATGCCCTGTTCGTTTCTTGTGCACTGTTTAGCTGTGAATTTGTAAGCGCCGTGGGAAGTACCGATAGAAATTGCGAGAGAGTCAACGCCTGTTTTGCTTACGAATTCTTCAACCTCTTCGGGTTTTGTGTAAGAAGAATGTTCTGCTACAACGTCATCTTCAACGCCTGCGAGAACGCCGAGCTCACCTTCAACAACAACGCCGTTTGCGTGAGCGTACTCAACTACTTTCTTTGTGAGCGCGATGTTGTCTTCAAACGTGTGGTGAGAGCCGTCGATCATAACGGAGGAGAAGCCGCCGTCGATGCAGGATTTGCAGATTTCGAAATCTGCGCCGTGGTCGAGGTGGAGCGCAAGGTCAATGCCCGTATCTGCTACAGCTGCTTTTGCAAGAGCCATAAGATATTCGTGCTTTGCGTATTTTCTCGCACCTGCGGAAACCTGAAGAATAACGGGGGATTTTTCTTCTGCGCAAGCTTCTGTGATAGCCTGGATGATTTCCATGTTGTTAATGTTGAAAGCACCAACAGCGTAGCCGCCTTCGTAAGCTTTCTTAAACATCTCTTTTGTTGTTACTATTGCCATTTATTGTTCCTCATTTCCGCATACCGCAGTATGCAAAATATTATTTTACTCTTATATTTTACACTATATTTTGGAATTTTGCAATATGATTTGGAGATAATTTAAAAAAGTTTCCCATATTTTTTTCGAAAAGCAGAAAAAATATTTTACTTTTTTCAAAAAAACTCTTTACTTTGAAAAAAATATGTGGTATAATCCCTTCTGTATGAGCCATGGCACAGCCTGCGGATAAAAGGCCACGAGGCGCTTCACCCGCCGCCCGCTTTGCTTTCGGCGCTACAAAAAATTACTAAAATATTTTATGAGGTGAAATTATGTTACTCAAAGAAGAAAAACAGGCTATCATCGTAGCTAACCAGGCACACGAAAACGACACAGGTTCTCCCGAAGTTCAGATCGCTATTCTCACAAAGAGAATTGCAGAGCTCACAGAGCACCTTAAAAAGAACCCCCAGGACAACCATAGCCGCCGCGGTCTTTTCAAAATGGTTGGTAAGAGAAGAAACCTTCTCGGTTACCTCCAGAAGAAAGACATCAACCGTTACCGTGCTATCATCGAAAAACTCGGTATAAGAAAATAATTTCAGCACAAAAGGGACGGAACGACATATGCGCTTCGTCCCTTTTAGCAAAATCCCTATAAGCAGAAGCAAAAAACGATATTTTTATAAAGTTCTTTGCCGAGCTTTCTTTCAAGAAAGCGAGTAATGCCGCGGAAGTCCTGTATAGCAGTTAAATGAGCGCCGAAGCGCTTCGACCTTCATTTAAGTGCTAAACAGCTTCGGGCATTACCCAAAATAAACCTATTTATAATTTATGGAGGCAGAAATGTTCGAAAATTACAAAGTGTTTAATTACACATACGCCGGCAGACCTCTTACCGTTGAAACAGGTAAGGTTGCAGGCCTTGCAAACGGCTCTTGCATGATTCGCTACGGCGAAACAACAATTCTTGCTTGCGCTACAGCAAGCGCTAAACCCCGCGACGGCATCGATTTCCTTCCCCTTTCCGTTGACTACGACGAAAAGATGTATGCCGTTGGCAAAATCCCCGGCGGTTATCTCCGCCGCGAAGGCAGACCTTCCGAAAAGGCTATTCTCACAAGCCGCGTGATCGACAGACCCGTGCGCCCCCTTTTCCCCAAGGACCTTCGCAACGACGTTGCTCTCACACTCACAGTTATGTCTGTTGACCAGGATTGCTCCCCCGAAATCACAGCTATGATCGGCGCATCCATCGCCCTTTCCATTTCCGATATTCCATGGAACGGACCTATCGGCGGCGCTTTCGTTGGCCTTGTAAACGGCGAAATCGTTATCAACCCCACAGCTGAGCAGCGCAAGGTAAGCGACCTTGAGCTTACAGTTGCCGCAAGCGAAAAGAAGGTTGTTATGATCGAAGCAGGCGCTAAAGAAGTTCCCGACGACGTTATGTTCGATGCTATTATGAAGGCTCACGAAGAAATCAAAGGTCTTCTCAAGTTCATCGACGGCATCGTTGCTGAAATCGGCAAGCCCAAATTCGATTACCCCTCTTGCGAGCTCGACCACGATATGTTCGATGAAATCTTCGCTTTCTGCGAAGCAGACGTTATGGAAGCGCTCGATACAGACGATAAAACTGTTCGCGATGCAAAAATGCAGCCCATTCAGGACAGAATTGCTGAAACATTCGGTGAAAAATACCCCGACCTCGCAGTTGTTCTTCCCGAGCTTATCTATAAAATCCAGAAAAAGATCGTTCGCCGCTGGCTCCTCGTTGATAAGAAACGTGTTGACGGCAGAGGTATGAACGACCTCCGCCCCCTCGCTTCCGAGGTTGCGGTTCTTCCCCGTGTTCACGGCTCCGGTCTTTTCACACGCGGCCAGACACAGGTTCTTACAATCGCTACAATAGGCGCTCTTTCCGATAGCCAGATGCTCGAAGGCCTCGACGATGAAACGGAAAAGAGATATATGCACCACTACAATATGCCCGGCTACTCCACAGGCGAAGCAAAAGCTATCCGCAGCCCCGGCAGACGTGAAATCGGCCACGGCGCTCTTGCAGAACGCGCGCTCGTTCCCGTTCTTCCCTCTGTTGAAGAATTCCCCTATGCAATGCGCCTTGTTTCCGAGG
>JAFTNI010000045.1 GCA_017451975.1 Clostridia bacterium | reverse complement strand
TATATGAAAACGCCGCCCGCAGGAAAACGTTCGGAAGCGGCAATAAGGCTTCCCGGCCAGAGCATAGAAACGCAAAAGCCCGTTAAAGCACAAGCGGCAAGGCCAATCACGGCGATGTTTGAAAACGCCGCGGTAAGGTAGCAAACAAAAGCGCCTATAGCGCCGAGCAGCAGCACGCGTTCTACATTTTTGCCCATTTTGGCATAGAGCGTTCTGCCCGTGCCAAGCATAAGGGCGAAGAGCGCAACGCCGAAAATATCGCCCCATACCTTTTCTATACCGAGCGCACCTTCAATATACCCGGAAGCCCACTGCGCCATAGTACACTCGGAAGCACCGCCGAGGAATATTGCAAGCACGCAAAGCCACACGCCTTTGTTTTTGAGCAAACGGAGCGCGCCTTCGGTCTTTTCGGGTGTTGCCATATGCGGTATTTCGGCATGTGCAAAAAGCAGAGCAGAAATAAATGGTACGAGCATAAGCCCAAGCGCAAGCCACTGCCAGCTTTTTTCACCGATAAATATGAGGAAGAGCGTGCTTATAAGAATCAATATAACAACGCCCCAGGCATATATGGAATGAAGCTTGCTCATTTCTCTGTCGGGGTCTTTGGCGGGAATGGCGGCTATAACGGGGCTTATAAGAACCTCGGAAAGGCCGCAGGAAACGGAAAATATCACCGTGCCTATTGCAAGCCCTGCATATACGCACCGCGGAAACATTACTGGCGCGAGCGCGTAAACAAGAAGCCCCAACACGGTGAGCACGGGCATGATTTTCACTGTAAGCGGTATATTGAACTTATGTGAAAAGAATGAAAAAATAAGGTCGATTATAAGCTGTGTGAAAAAGTTGATGAGCACCAGAAAGCCGAGCAGTGAATACGATATGCCGTAAACAGAATGGAAGGTTAAGAAAAGCACAGGGGAAAGATTTCCTACTATCGACATAGATATGTTTGCCGTATAGCACGCAAGCTTTAAGCGGGTGTAAGAGGTTTGCATGGTAAGACTCCTTTGGGAAGCTATATTTTGGCTTATTCTAGCACGGGGCAAAAATAAAGTCAACATTAAAATTAATTTTTTGTTAAAATTTATATATTCATTGATTTTTTTGATTTGATATGGTAAAATAAAAAGAAAATACTGCGCTTTTGCGCAAAAAGAAGGAATGATTAAATTGACAAAAATAGATGTTTTTTCAGGTTTTTTGGGTGCGGGCAAAACTACACTTATAAAAAAACTCATTAAGGAAGCTTATGCTGGCGAAAAAATCGTACTTATCGAAAATGAATTCGGTAAGGTCGGTATCGACGGCGGATTTTTGCAGGACGCGGGAATAGAGATAACGGAAATGAACTCCGGCTGCATTTGCTGCAGCCTCGTGGGCGATTTCGGCAAAGCTATGGCAGAGGTTATCGAAAAATTCCACCCCGACAGAATTATAATCGAGCCCTCCGGCGTAGGCAAGCTTTCCGACGTACTTGCTGCCGTGGCAAAGGTTGAAAGCGACGACGTTAAGGTTTGCGGCGCTGCAACCGTGGCAGATGCTGCTAAATGTAAAATGTATATAAAGAACTTCGGCGAGTTCTATGATAATCAGATTGCAAATGCAAACGCTATCATTCTCAGCCGTACTGCCGGCATGAAAGCCGAAAAGATCGACGAAGTGGTTGCTATGCTCCGCGAAAAGAACGCAGACGCAATTATAGTTACAACTCCTTGGGATATGCTTGACGGCAAAAAGATTCTCGAGGTTATCGACGGCTCCAGAAAGCCTCTTGAATTCCACGATGATGAAGATGAGCATGAGCATCATCATCACCACCATGCCCATGACGAATGTGACGACCCCGAATGCGAATGCCACCACCATCACGACCATGATGATGAAGACG
>JAFTNI010000001.1 GCA_017451975.1 Clostridia bacterium | reverse complement strand
CTGCGCCACGGTCCAGCCGAATTTTGAAATGAACTCAACTCTGTCACTGTTGGAATAGACCTTGTCGTAGCGTACACCGGAGGAAACCATGGCGCTTTCATACGACGGCACGAATATGACGAGCGCCGCCACCGCCATGAAGGAAAGCAAAGTTATGCCGATGAGCTTGAGCGTATTTGCGCGTAATGTGGTAACAAACATAAAAAACCTCCGAATTTTGATTTCATGCTGAAATTCTATTCGGAGTTTTTTGTAAATATGCCTTTTATTCTTCTGTTTTTGCCTTATCCTTGGCTTTTTCCTTCTTCTTTTCCGTTTTTTCCTTTTTTTCTTTTTCGGGCTTTTCTTCGGCTTCCTCTTTTTTTACAACTGAATAGGCATAGCCCGATATTATTTTTTCACAGCCCGATTTAAGCGCGTTTTCTGTGGCAATGGCACAGAAAGCCTCTTCTGTATTGCCCGTTTTTTTAAGCTGAGCGCCTATTTCTCCTGCGAGCGCGGAAAGGCGGTTTTCGTACATTTCCGCAAACGTATCGAACATTTTTTGCGTGCCGTAAAGCTTTTCGCTTCGCTCTATAATATCGGAAATAGCGGAAATTTCCATGGAGGGCTTCAGAATACATATAACCAGAAGCTTTGCCATGTGCCCGCGGTTATATTTCTTTTTTTCGGGCGGGGGTATAACTCGGTTTTTTACGTAGTTGTTTATCATAGAAGGGGTAAGCACCGTATCGCCCGTGGCGAAAACAGCGCCAAGGTACTTATCCGTTACGGAAATAACCTGGTCCATATAAAGCTCAAGCTCGGGTAAATCGTTGTAGCGTGGCATATGAAAATCGCTTAAAGTCTTAATTTTTTCAAGAAAAAATTTTTCGCGGCTCATAAAATCATATCCTTTCGGGTAAAATATGAATAATATAGTATATTTTACCACAGTTCAAGCTCCAAAGCAACCCTAACCTACGTTTTCTTTTGAAAAAGATTGCTTTTCTTCGTTTTGGAAACGAGGTAAGAGGGTTTATTTCGCTTTTGCCTCTGTTTTGAAGGAAAGCACATCTGCCACGATTTCGCCCGAAACTATTTTAAGCGGCAGGCGCGAATTTGCATCGATATAAAGCACGGTGCTTTCGTTTTCGCAAATATACAGCGGTACGCCGCCGGGGCGCGCTTTTTCTATTTTCCAGGTCCCCGCAACGGGAACGGTGAAAAGCGAATAAACCTCGGCAAGGCAGAAAAGCCCGCCCGCGGAAAACGGTATTTCCTCGCCGCCTGTGGAAATATACGTGCCTTTTTCATCGAAAATAAATGTAAAGCTTTCGAGCGCGGCGGGCTCCCGAAAGGAAAGAAATAGCCTTTCTTCATTTTTTGAAAGCGCGGCGCGGTATTCATGACCGCCTGCGGTGATTTTAAGCTCTGCTTCAAAGCCGCCGTTTTGGTACGCCGTAAGCACTGCCATATTCACGCTTTCGCTGCAAGAGCAGAGCGAAAACACGAAAAAAACGGCAAGCAAAAGAGAAAAAATTTTTTTCATAAAATTCCTCCGTGAAAAATATTAGTAAATTTTATGATTTTGAGCGTTCAAATATTAATTTTTTCTTAAGTTGCTTGCCAAGCATGCCGCTTTATGTTATAATAAATACATAAATACAGAGAAGGAGATGATTTTTTTGACACTTGTTGTAATGGCTGCGGGCATGGGAAGCCGCTTTGGCGGGCTTAAGCAGCTTACGCCACTTACCGACGATATGGAGTTTATTATAGATTTTACGGTGTATGACGCCGTGCGTGCGGGCTTTGACAAAATAATTTTTATCATAAAAGAGGAAAACCTCGCGCTTTTTGAAGAAACCATTGGCGCGCGTGTGCGCAAAAGCGGTGTCGAAATAGGTTATGCCTTCCAGAAGCAGGAAATTGAGGGCGTGGAAACGCCCGCAGAGCGCAAAAAGCCGTGGGGTACCACACACGCTGTGCTTTCGCTCGGCAAAATGGAAGAAAACTTCGGTGTGCTCAATGCAGACGATTTTTACGGCTTCGATACTATGAAAAGGCTGCACGATTTTCTGGCAAGCACGCGCGACGGCGAAAAATCGCATTATTGCATGATAGGCTATGGGCTTGAAAATACTTTGAGCGAGCATGGCACCGTAAGCCGCGGCGTTTGCCGTGTCGGCTCAAACGGAATGCTCGATTTTATAGAAGAGAACAAGAAAATAGAGCGCCTTGATGACGGCAGAATTATAAATACCTTCCCCGACGGCCACGTTGCCGAAATACCCGCAGGGGCGACCGTTTCTATGAACTGCTTCGGCTTTACGCCTTCTGTGCTTGAATATATGAAGCCGATTTTCGAGGAATTCCTGGAAAACAATAAAAACGACCTTTCCACCTGCGAGCTGCTTGTGCCCACGACGGTGAAAATGCTTATAGACAGCGGAAAATGCGACGTGCGCGTTATTCCCACGGAATCTGTGTGGAAGGGCGTTACCTATGCGGAAGATAGCGAGCCCTTCCGCGAGTTTATCCGTGCCGAAAAGGCGGCAGGCAACTACCCCAAGGACCTTTGGGGTAAATAAGCCTGGGTTAAAATTGTATATGAAAAACAGCCAAGGGAAACCTTGGCTGTTTTTGTTTTACAGGAAATTACGCTGAAATGGGTTTATATAAGAGCCTTCCCCCGACATCAGCCATAAGGGAAGTGGTAATTTGAAATTTAGTCTTTAATACTCCAAAAATATTCTGCGCCATTTTCATTTAAGATAATATATCTTATCATTTTTCCTTTGGAGCGTGCGTATTTTATAGTATTCCATGTACCACCTTCTTTTCTCCCATTCCATATTGCTAATACGATATCGGCTTTATCTACCATATATTTATTCCTTTTTTGCATACAACCTTTACTATAATATGGCGAAATAAAATTAATATAATCGCAATCAGATAATATTTCCCATTTCTTGAGTGATTTATCGGATTTTGAAAAATCTATAAAGTAGGGGAAAGCTGCTTCTAAAATAATTTCGTTATCATTGAACTTATGCGATACAACGGCATCAGCAAAATCCATGTCGGCACCTCTTGCCATACCGCTAATATAGTATGTGCAACCATTGTTCATCAAATCGTCCATAGCATCATAAAGGCAAGATAAATAGCTGATATATTTAAAATCGTTTTCAATTCTTTCAAAGGGAAATTTTTCCGGGCGGTTTCCTGTAACGCAACAAATCATAATATTTTACCTCATATAGAAAATAGACCAATATAGCGGTCAATGTTTTTCTTAATTATAGCATAAACTAATATTAGTTGCAACCGATATTGGTCAAAAATATAATTTAAGAGGTAAAATATTAT
>JAFTNI010000044.1 GCA_017451975.1 Clostridia bacterium | reverse complement strand
GCCCCCAAAGGGAGTTCTTCTTGAAAAAAGCGCGTTCCGTTATTGCAATATGGTTATGTCTAAGGAAATGCAAAAAAAGATTAAGGACTTAAATTCCAAGGCGTTCAAATGATCGCTCACCTACGCGATCTACGACATTACGCTGAATAAGTAAAGAGGGTTACGTTATGAGCAACGTAAATGATTTTGTAATTGAAAACGGTGTTTTGAAAAAATACGTTGGTAGTGGCGGCGCCGTCGTTATCCCCGATGGCGTGTACGAAATCGGCAGAGCTGCATTTAGTGGCTGTCGGGAACTTACAAGTGTTACCTTCCCCAACAGCCTCATAACAATCAGAATGTCTGCGTTTCAAAGCTGTAAGGGACTGACATCCATCACCCTTCCTGAAAACGTTAACGATGTTGAAGATTGGGCGTTTGAGGGCTGCACTGGACTTACTGAGGTCATCGTTCTCGGTGACTTTGTGACGATCAGCAAATGGGCATTTTATGAATGCTCACCGGATCTCTGGTTCGATACGCCGGCAAACAGCAAAGCGAGTAGGTTTGCGGATCGCTATAAGGATGACAGGCTTTGGTCGGATGATGATTATAATCCGCATTGAGAAAGGGCGGTGGATAAAGAATGGCTATGAGAGAACATTTGTTAATTATGAAATGGGACTACACATACGACAAGGAAGGCGCTTGGTTTGATGAGGAAAGCGGCGAAGAACGATACGAATTGGTAGAGGGCGCCCAGTATCCTCTGCCTCAAAAAGATAAGATAAAATTTGAAATCTGCTCGGTTGCGCAGGAATGTGACACCGTAAAAGCCGAAGTGTACGTTGACCATCATACCGTTACAGTTGTGAGCGGACAGAAACCTGTAATCGCACACGCAAGCAACAGTTATTCGGTTGCAGGCGACTCGGTTCACGAAAGCTGGTGCCTGAGGTTCACCATTGAGAAGGAATAATGCTATCAGAAATAATAACGAGGTGGAGAAATATGGAAAAACATTTGCTGGTCATGAAATGGGACTACAAATACGACAAGGAAAGCACTTGGTTTGACGAGGAAAGCGGCGAAAATCAATATGATTTAGTCGAGGGCGCGTCATACACGCTCCCTCACATAAGTGATAAAAGTCTTGAGATCCGTTCGGTTACGGCGGAGGGCGATCTCATCAAGGCAGAGATCTATGTGGAGGATCATGAAACGTATACTGTCTGCAATAATGGTGAGAGTGTCATTGCATACGCGTACGACGATTATATGGTCGCGGGCGACTCTGTTTCCCAAACTCTCCGTATGGAGCTTACGGTCAAGTAAAAGGCAAAGGAGCGTGAAAGTATGCCGTATAGCAAGGAAAGAGCCGAAAGGCTCACGGAGCTTTTTGAGCTGATTGAGAAAAACGGAGATTATGATGCCTATGAGCTGACCTACAGGGCTGTGCCGTATCTTGCGGAAACAAATGAAATTGTAGAGGCTCAGCTCGCCACTGAAGAACCTTATGATAAGGTAACACTGCTTGATAGCGCGGCGATTATGCGTTACCTTGCCGAAGCCTACGACCGACTCGGCAGGTTTGCAGTATCGGTGAGCTATTACAAAAGGGCAATAGAGCTTGCTGCCAAGCTCTACGCAACGTATGGCGAGGAGATAAAGGATAGCAGCGGAATGATATACAACGCCCTGAAGGCGCGCAATTATTATGTTGATGATGATTGCGAGGATATCAGAAAGCAGGCTCTCGTGTTTCTTTCGGAAGATATTGTTGACGATGTTTTCGATACCGTTATGAAAAGGCGCAGAAACCTGAAGCACGACCCCGTGGAAATGACAAAGGAATACCTTGCCGTTATCGACGAGGTAGACGAGAAAATCGAAAAGAACCGTGAATATCGCGGCTTTGGTTCTTGCCATCACGTATGGAGCCTTAAAACCGATTACCTTGCGGAAAAGGGCATAACGTGGAATTCACCCGTAGTTCTCAACCCAAAAGTAAGGTTCGATTAATTTTAAATAATTTGCAACACAAAAACAGGAAAGCGATAACCGTGGCTTGCGGTTATCGCTTTTGTATTCTATTTCCCGCACCACGCGTTTTCTGCGCGCACACACATTTTTTCAATATATTCGCGCTTGATAAGTGTTTCAAGCCACTTCTTCGGCAGGGCGTCATAACCGTACAGTGCACCTGCAAGCCCGCCTGCTATAGCACCTACGGTATCTGTATCGTCGCCGAGGTTTACCGCTTTAAGTACGCATTCTTTATAGCTTTCCGTTGTAAGCAAGCACCAGAGCGCGGCCTCCAGAGTGTCTACAACGTAGCCTGTGCTTTTTATTTCGCTTTCTGGGAGCTTATCGAAGTCGGGGGCGAAAATGCGCTTATAGGCGCTGTATTCGCGCGAGATCTCATAGTGCGCGGAAGATTTGCACAATGCAAGCTTTATTGAATCTTTACAGGGGTTATCGAGAAGGGCGAAAAGAATAAGCGTGTATATTTTGCAAGCGAGCTTTGCGCGCTCGTGAGCGTGCGTAAGCGCCGAGGCTTTTTCTATAAACGGCTCAAATTCATTTCTCATTCCATCGACGTAATAAGCCATCAAAGAAAAGGGATGTATTCTCATAAGAGAGCCGTTGCCGTTGGAATTGCCCGCTGTAAGACCGCATTCTTCTATGGACTTTTTGCCGAGAAAATAGTTGTTTATGGCTTGGGCGCAAGTGTTTCCAACGTCGAACATCTTTTCTGTCGGGGTGTATTTATCTTTGTAATACCACTCGCCAAAGCCAACCATAACGGCATCGAAGTTCACGCTGCCGTCTGCAATGGCATCGAGCGCGGCGAGTGACATACTTGTGTCGTCAGACCAAGCGCCTGCGGGAACGTCGTACGTTCCATATTCGCGCATATTTTTCACGGGGCGCTTTTTAAGGCTTTCGCGAGAATTGAACTCAACGGGAACGCCGAGCGCGTCGCCTATGGCGTGGCCGAGAACCACGGCTTTTATTTTATTGATGGCGGAATTCATTATTCGTCCTCCTCAAGGTATTTTTCAAGGTTCATTTTGTCGGCACGGTTATTTCTCACGCTCGTTATCGCCTCACTCATGGCGCGGTAGCTTCTTTCCACGCCTTCGCTTGTTTGGCAGTAATTTGCGGCGCGTTCGCGGCGTATTCCTATATTTTCGGCTGTTTCTACCGCGTCTATGTTAGCGGCAAGGAAAATAAACTCCCAGCCGTACTTTTCCGTTTGGCGTTTGATTTTCGATTTGATCTCATCGCTTGAATAACGGCGGCTTGCATTTTCCATGCCGTCGGTCGTGATAACGAACACCGTGTGCTCGGGCACATCCTCGGGGCGCGCATATTTGTGTATGTTACCGATGTGATGTATTGCTCCGCCTATGGCATCCAGCAGGGCGGTGCATCCGCGCACGTTGTAATCCTTGCGTGTCATAGGCTTTATTTCGTTTATATCCACGCGGTCGTGAATAACCTCGCTTACGTTATCGAAAAGAACTGTGGAAACATAAACCTTTCCTTCTTCCTGCCTTTGCTTTTCAACGGTTGCGTTAAATCCGCCTATAGTGTCTGCTTCAAAGCCTGCCATAGAGCCGCTTCTGTCAAGAATAAATACGAGTTCTGTAATATTGTTTTTCATAAAAAAAAACCTCCTTTTGTTTTGTGCCTTTATTATAGCACTTTCAAAAGGAGGTTTGGTCGCTTGACGGGGGACTTTTAAAAAGTTCCGAGCAAAACCTGATCAAATTCAAACAAAGCTTCGTTTATTTCAAAAATATTGTAGTTTTTATTGTAGATAAAATATCGGATTATTTTGTCGAATACGTTGCTGCGCGACAGAGTAAAACCGACGGTGGCAAGCAAAGCCTGTGTTTCGTCAATATCGAGCTGCAAGGAAATTGCAAAAGCGATAACCGTCTGCTTAGAGGGCTTGTAGCCTTTATTGCTTTTGATTTTAGAAAACGTGCGTTTATCCACGTTTGCCTTTTTATAGCATTCAACGTCGCTCATTCCGCTTTTGTCGATGAAATCAAAAAGCATTTCCTGAAAGCTTTTGTCCATCTGCGACATATATTCGTATAAAGACAGTCTTTCCGCGCCGCCGTATGTTTCTTTTACGGCAATGGGTGCTTCGATAGCATCGGAAAGCCTTTCGGACAGGGGGAAGAAAGAGGCTTCCGCTTCAAGCTTTTCGGCGCAATACTCATCGTATTCAAGCGCATATTCGTCGTCGATAAACGATTTTATGTTGTCGTAAAGGCTTTGGCTGAACGTATACGATTCTTTATCGAAAACGCAAAGGTATACCGTAAGCTCGTTATCGTTCAAAAAATCTGTTATTGTTTGCACGGCAAATTTCAGCACCTGGTCTTTGGGGTAGCCGTATGTGCCCGAGCTTATGAGAGGGAAGGCGACAGTGCGGCAATTATATTTTACCGCGAGCTTCAGTGCTTCAATATAGCAGGAGCGCAGAATAATGCTTTCGCCTAGAAGCCCACCGTGCCAGATGGGGCCCGACGTATGAATGACGTAGCGGCAGGGAAGGTTATAAGCGCCCGAAATTTTGGCTTCGCCAAGCCCCAGGGGGGCAAGCGCACGGCATTCTTCGTCGAGCCCCTTTCCCGCCACGGTATGAACGGCGAGGTCTACACCGCTGTAGCCCACCATTTCTTCGTTCGTTGTGTTTACAATTGCGTCTACGCGCATTTTTGTAATATCGTTTCGCACTATTTGCAGCGGCATAAATTTCCTCCGGATTCTGATGTTATGTAAATATTATACATCATATAAGCGAGTGAGTCAATACAATGTGTTTCAAAAAACGCGCGCGGACGCTTGAAAAGCCGCGTTGTTTATATTATAATTAATTCATTCATAAATATATTTGCAAGGAGAAAATAATATGGCACGTTTTGTAATTTTAGATTCAAGCAAATTAAATCCTCTGCGCGAAGTTGATGAACGCTTGGTTTCATACAACGTTGAGATGACAGAGGTTACGGGCGGAACGTTCTGGAAGGCGTATACCGAGGCGCAGATAGACGGAACAGAGGAATTCCCCGTTATTAAGGATTGGTCGAATATGGGCAACCTTCAGCAGTGGTATGAGCCTATAGACACTAAAAATCCCAGGCTTATAAAGCTTGCCAAGGAGCTTGGCACGGCTTGGGTTCGCGTTTCGGGAACGTGGGCGAACAAGACATATTACGATTTTGAAGGGAAATGTAACGGCAAAGCCCCCGAAGGCTTCCAAAACGTCCTTACAAAAGAGCAGTGGCTTAATTTGCTCGATTTCGTGAAGGCTGTTGACGGCAAATTGCTGGTATCGATTGCAAACTGCCCCGGTATTCATGCCGCAGATGAGCCGATGCCTTTTGAACAGGCAGAGCTGCTTTTCAGAACTTCGAAAGAGTACGGTGTGCCGATTTCGGCTGCTGAATTTACGAACGAGCCTAACCTGATAGCTCTCTCGGGGCTTCCGAAAGGCTACACGCCCGAGGACCACGCGCGTGACCACGACTTGTTCGGCGTATGGCTCAAGGAAAATTACCCCGAATGCCTTTTCGTGGGGCCGTGTACGGTTGGCGATATAGATATGTTCGGTATGGGCAACGACGGAGCGGGCGGCGGTATGGCGGCAGGCTTTAAGATGGTAACCACAGAAGAGCTTTTGGGTGAATACAAATCTGAAATGGACGTTTTCAGCTACCACTATTACAACGGTGTTTCGGAACGCGGTGCTGCTATGGGCGGTCATTGGCCTTACGAGGCTATTCTGAGCGAGCGCTACCTTGGCATTGCAGGCCATTGCGCACGCCAGTACACCTCAAAGCGCGATAAATACGTACCGGGTGGACAAATGTGGGTTACCGAATCGGGTGATGCAGGATGCGGAGGTAACACATGGGCATCTACCTATGCAGACGTTCCCAGAACGCTCAACGAGCTCGGCGAATTTTCGACGATAACCTCGGGTATTATTTTCCATAACACCCTGGCTTCTTCCGATTACGGTTATCTCAAGCACGGCACGTTCGAGCCCCGCCCGAATTACTTTGCGGTTTTGCTTTGGAATAAGCTTATGGGCAAAACCTGCTATGCACAGCCCGAGCAGAACGCAGAGGGAGCGCATATTTACTGCCATTCCCGCAAAGACGGTAAAAACGGATACGTTTACCTTGCAATCAACAATTCGTGGACAGAAAATACGGTTGTGGAATTTGAAGGCAATGCAGAGGCATACGTTTTAAGCGGAAAGAACGGTATGCGCAGCCGCACTATGTGCCTGAACGGCAAAGAACTCGTTTTGGCTGCTGATGACGAGCTGCCCGAGCTTACAGGTAAAACAGTGGTGGGAAAAATAGAACTTGCCCCCGGTGAATGTGCTTTTATAGTTGTATAATCTGATTTAAGAATCGGAGCAGAGTGAAAACAAAGCCCGAGTTCGGTTTTATAGCCGAGCTCGGGCTTGAGATTTATTCGTTTACGTTTGCTACCGTAGAAAGCTTGAAGTAACCCATGCTGTAATAGGTTTGCGGCTCGTATGCCATAACCCTGTAAATGACCTTTTCGCCGTTTTTCGGGAGCTTATCGAAGCTTACTGTTTTTACGTATTCGCCGGGGCGCAGAATGCCCGTTTCCGCCAAAACCTCGCCGCTTTCGCTTGTAATGCGGAGCATTAGCCATACTTCGTTTTCGGCTTTATTGGTGAAGTAAACGTCTGCTTTGCCTTGGCTTATGTTAAGCTTACCGCAAAAGCCTGCGCGAAACGTCATTCCTTCGGCGTAAGGCTCTATGTAGCCGAGCTCCTTTGGTACATCGGGCGTGCCGTATATCGCTTTTACGTCAAACCCGGGTGGGGTAAATTCGCCCGCAACGGGCGTTTTCGGTATTAAAAGTGCTGTAACCATTGCCGCTATGCTGGCAAAGCAGATGAGCAGAGCAAGCATAAGCGGCATCTTTTCGTTTCTCTTTTTCGCCATTGTACGCCTCATTCAACCACTTTTATTTCAGCCTCTATTTCGGAAGAAAGCATTTCTCTTTCGTTTGTTTCCTTATCGTACATATAAAGCCTTATTGTGCCGTTATATACGCCCTTGCGAAGCATCTCTTTTGCATTTGCGAGAATTTCGACATCGACTATTCTGTAGCCGGGGAGAATTGCCCCCGTTTGCAATATGATTTCGCCTTGAATATCTATTTCTGCAACAATGTTGTGCTGTGATTTTGCAAGGTTGCCTATAAGCAATGATGCTCTTCCCGAAGAAAGGCTGACCATTACCTCGGGGCTATAGATAATATTGAGCTTTCCGCCGTCGACGGGTTCACTATCGGGCGTTTCGCCTTCTATTTTCTCGGCGTCCTTTTCTGTTTCCTGCGCGGAGTAATCGGGG
>JAFTNI010000043.1 GCA_017451975.1 Clostridia bacterium | reverse complement strand
ATTATCTCTCTTGCTGTTGCGGTATTTATTGGTATCATGGGCAGAAAGCTTTACCCCACGGAGCATCTTACGGCTTCTGCTGCCGAAAATATTTTCATCACACTTGCTACAAATGCGCTTCCTCCCATTCTCGCGGGCTTCGTTATGGCGGGCATTCTTGCCGCAACCATAAGCTCCTCCGACTCCTACCTTCTCATCGCGGCTTCTGCCGTTGCAAAGAACATCTTCCAGGGTGTTGTTAAGAAGAAGGCTACGGATAAGCAGGTTATGCTCGTTACGAGAATTACGCTTCTTGCAATTGCTCTCGTTGCAATAGTTATCGCTCTTGACGAAGACAGCGTTATCTTCAACGTGGTTTCCTTCGCTTGGGCAGGCTTTGGCGCAACGTTTGGCCCGCTTATGATATTCTCTCTCTTCTGGAAGAGAATCAACCGCGCAGGCGCCATCGCAGGTATGGTAAGCGGCGCTTCTATGGTATTTATCTGGAAGTTGCTTATCAGCAAGCTCGGCGGCGTTTTCGCAATCTACGAGCTTTTGCCCGCATTCATCATTTCCTCCATTTTCATCGTTGTTGTTTCGATCCTTACGAAAGCACCCTCCAAAGAAATCGAAGAAGACTTCGATGCCGTTAAAGAGGGCAGAGTAAACGATGCCGATTATGTTACTGAAGGCTGAAATTGAATAATTCAAAAGAAAAATCCTTGCTCCCAAGAGCAAGGATTTTTTGTTTATTCTTTTACCGTTATATCGTTTTCGTCGATGATGCCGTCGCCGTTTTCGTCGATGAATATATCGCCGTTTTCATCAATTGTGCCGTTACTGTTTACGTCGCCTGCGAATATATCGCCGTCGTTGCAGTGTACGGTGCAGCTTTTGTTCGAGTCCCAATCTGAAAAAGTGCTTATAAGATTCCATTTTTCCATAGAACCGTCGTAGTAGATATCAGTAAGCGAACGGCAGCCCAGAAACGTGCCCGCGCCGATGTAATTTACCGATATCGGTATAGTTACCGTCATGAGAGAATCGCAACCGTAAAATGTGTAATTATCCATATGCATAATGCCGTTTTCCAGAATAACGCTTTCAAGCCCTCTGCATTCCGCAAAAGCGTTGGCGCCTATGAATTCCACAAGCCCGTGTACGCGAAGCGTTCTGAAGCTGCTTTGCCTTAAAAATGCGCTGCTGCCTATGCTGGTAACGGTGTAGCGGTCTATTCTCTGCGGTATTTGCAGCTCGGGGTCGGAATAAGAGCCAACGCCCGTTATCTGGCAATATTTCGTTTCGGAATCCACAAGGTAAGTAAAAGGTGCGGTATTGTCGCTTTGCCCGCCCGAAATATTCGGCTTCAGCGAAGAAAGGAAGCCCGAAAAATCTGCAAAAAGGTTGCGCCCCGGCGAGGGAACGAAATAGAGTATAACCAATATAAGCGTAAGTGAAATATAAGTGATATTTATAAAGCGGCGTCTTTTCTTTGTTTTTTCCATAAATACGTCCTTTCGAATCGAGGTGAAGTGTGGGGGTATATGGTAATTATACTATATATTTTGCGGAAATACAATATGAAATTCTTATTTTTTAGCCGAGCGCTTCGCGCAGAACGTTTGCGTTATGGCGCATAAGGTCGAGGTAGGTTATATGGGAAAGGAAATCGTCTTTAGAAACGTTTTCGCAGGCGTTGAAGCGCAGCTTCTTTGCGCCCGTTGCTTCGCATATGGTTTCTGCTATATTACCCGTAGAAAGCTCCAGGTGGAACACAACGGGTATGCTTTCTTCATTGACCTTTTTTATAAGCTCTGCAACCGTTGCGGCGCTTGGCTCTGTATCGCCCGCGCAGCCGGGAAAGGCGGAATGGTACGTAAGCCCATAGGCTTTTGTAAAGTAGATAAGCGGGAAGCGGTCGCCGAAAACAAGCTCCTTGCACGCGCCGTTTTCCACAATGCTTTTAAATTCTGCATCGAGCGCGGAAAGCTCACCTTTATACGCCTCAAGGTTTGCTTTATATGCCTCTGCATTTTCTGCATCGACCTCGCAAAGCGCCGCCGCTATTGCCTCGCTTGCAAGCATGGCGTTGCGCGGGCTTGTCCACACGTGCTCGTCGTATTCGCCGTGCTCGTGCCCGTGGTCGTGGTCATGCTCGCCGTGCTCGTGCCCGTGGTCGGAGCAGATAAGCCCCTCTGTGTGGTCTAAAAGCTTTATTATCTTCATATCGGGGTTATCGACATTTTCAAGAAGATCGTATACCCATTCATCGGAGGTGCCGCCGACACAAATAAAAATATCGCATTTTTTAATCGCCAGCATATCCTTGGGCGTAGGGTCGTAGGAGTGGATGTCTGCCCCCGGGGAAAGGAGCATTTTTACGCTTACGCCGTCGCCGCCGACGGCGCGCGCGAAATCGTAGGGCGCGAATATCGTTGTAACTATAGAAACTCCGCTTTCCTCGCTATTGCCGCAGGAGGCAAGCGCGGGCAGAATAAACGAAACCGCTAAAAGGAAAAGGAGCGCTTTTTTTATTTTTTTCATTACCGAACCTCTTTGTTTAATGTAATATAAATATATTATCATAAATTTTTGATATTGCAATATAAAAAATAAAATAAATTTAATAAAAAATTAGGAAAAAAACGGTTTACTTTTTCTTTCGGCTGTGTTATACTGTTTTCGTATTTGGATATTTTAACCTTTGAAAATAAACAAATACAAAAAATCAGGAGGTTTGAATTTTATGAAAGCAGTAATTTCGGTAACGGGAAAAGACGGTGTGGGCATCGTTGCGAAGGTAAGCGCAAGATGCGCCGAATACGGAGCTAATATTATAGATATTTCCCAGACGGTTCTGGATGGCTATTTCGCAATGATAATGATTGTCGAAATAAGCGCGCTCACAGTGGAGTTCGGCACTTTTGTTGACCGTATGGAAGAAGCAGGCAACGAAAACGGGCTCAAAATCAACACGATGCACGAAGACATCTTCAATTCTATGCACAAAATTTAATTACGAGGTAAAATCATGTCTATTGTAACAGTGAACGATATTCGCGAAACCATAAATATGATTCAGCACGAAAACCTTGACGTCCGCACGATCACAATGGGCATTTCGCTCTACGATTGTGTTTCCGACGATATAGGCAAACTTTGCGACAATATCTACGACAAGATAACGCACAAGGCTGAAAACATAGTTAAGGTAGGCAACGGTATCGGCAAAAAATACGGTATTCCGATTGTAAACAAGCGCGTTTCCGTAACGCCCGTTGCGCTCATCGGCGGCAAGGCAAGTGCGGAAGATTACGTAAAAATAGCGAAAACGCTCGACCGCGCTGCAAAAGAAATCGGCATAAACTTTATCGGTGGTTATTCCGCTCTCGTGCAGAAGGGTATGTCCCGCGGCAGCGAAGAGCTTATAAAATCCATTCCTCAGGCACTGACGGAAACAGATTTTCTTTGCTCCTCTCTCAACGTCGCTTCCACGAAAGCCGGCATAAACATGGACGCAATCTATATGGCGGGCAAAGCCATAAAGGAGCTTGCATATCTTACGAAAGATAGAAACTCCATTGGTTGCGCAAAATTCGTTGTTTTCGCAAACGCACCCGAAGATAACCCCTTTATGGCGGGCGCATTCCACGGCATCGGCGAGCCCGAATGTGTTATCAACGTAGGCGTTTCCGGCCCCGGTGTTGTTGCGGCGGCAATAAAGCGCGCAGGTAACTGCGACTTCGGCACGCTTGCAGACATCATCAAGAAAACGGCGTACAAAATAACGAGCGTAGGTCAGCTCGTTGCAACAGACGCGGCAAAAGAGCTCGGCGTGCCCTTCGGCATAGTTGACCTTTCTCTTGCCCCCACCCCCGCTATTGGCGACAGTGTTGCCAGAATCCTTGAAAACATGGGTCTTGAGCGTTGCGGCACACACGGCACGACAGCCGCGCTCGCTATGCTCAACGATGCAGTTAAAAAGGGCGGCGTAATGGCAAGCTCCTCTGTTGGCGGTCTTTCCGGTGCTTTCATCCCCGTTTCCGAGGATGAGGGTATGATAGAAGCCGTAAACGTAGGCGCTTTGCACCTCAACAAGCTCGAGGCGATGACGGCGGTTTGCTCCGTTGGCCTCGACATGATAGCGATCCCCGGGGATACACCCGTGGAAACGATATGCGGTATTATTGCCGATGAGATCGCAATCGGCGTAGTTAATACTAAGACAACTGCGGCACGTCTTATACCCGCATACGGCAAAAACGTTGGCGACAGCGTAGATTTCGGCGGCTTGCTCGGCACGGCTCCCATTATGGAAGTAAGCCCCTTCTCTTCGTGTGAATTTGTTCGCCGCGGCGGACATATTCCCGCACCCATGCACAGCTTGAAAAACTAAAAATTAAGGAAAAAATAAAAATTAAAGGAGTAAAAAATGAAGAAAATTCTCGGCCTTCTCGGCGTAATTCTTACATTTGTGCTTGTTTGCACATTTGTAACAGGTTGCAAAGATTCCAAAACAACCGACGAAAACGTTATCCCCGGCATCGGCACTTCCGATACGACAGATGACACAACAGCAGCCACAACCACAACGGCATCTACAGCATCCACAGCGTCCACAGCGTCTACGGCATCTACAGCCACGACGGCTTCCACAGCTTCCGCTGCTTCCACTTCCGGCACAGCGGGCACAACAAGCACAACAGGCACTACGGGTACAACAGGCACAACGGTTGCTCCCGAAAACCTCGTAATCTTCCTTGACCCCGGCCATGGCGGCAAAGACCCCGGCACAGTTAAAGATTACGACTTCGACGGCACAGGCACAGATTTTACAATGACAACATACAAGGAATCGGAAATCAACCTTGCAGTTGCTCTCAAAGCAAAAGAAAAGCTTGAAGCTCTTGGCTACAAAGTTGTTCTTTCCCGTACAGACGATACGTTTGTTGACGTAAACAACAGAGCTCAGCTCGCACTTGATGCAAAGGCTTCCATGTTCATTTCCATTCACGTAAACTCCCATTCCGGCGACGTTGCACACGGCTTTGAAGCTTACTACTCCGGCAAAACCGGCTTGGGTTACGATGCAAAAGCTTTTGCAGCTCTCTTCACGAAAGAATTTGAAGACATTAAAGAAGTAAAGAATGACTCCGGAGCAATTGCATACCCCAATATGAGCATCCGCGGTACAAAAGCAGATACAGAGCTTTACAAAAACGGCCTTGCCGTTCTTAATCAGAAAGAAAGCTATATGCCCTCCACACTTCTCGAGCTTGGATTTATTTCCAACGAAAAAGATGCATTCATGCTCAGAAGCGCATATTGGCAGGACAAAGCTGCAGAAGCTATTGCAGACGCAGTAGTAGCAGCTCACATAGCAGGTATTTATAAGAAATAATACATATGTTTGAAAACCTTAAGGATAAAGGCGAATTTCGCATTGCGTACCTCGGCGGTTCTATCACCGAGGGAGCCGGCGCGAGCGATAAAACCCGCCGTTGGTCCACACAGATCACGGAATACTTAAATTCCTTTGAGCTTGGAAACACGGTTTTCAAAGAGATAAACGCAGGCATAGGCGGCACAAACTCTGCCTACGGCATGATGCGCCTTGAGCGCGATGTTATCTCGCAAAAACCGCAAGCGGTATTTATAGACTTTTCGCTGAACGACGCCGACGATAGCGAAAGCTTTTCACAGCAGATGTACGAGGGCATTATAAGAAAAATTATGTCGATGCCCATTGTGCCCTACGTTATCTGCATAGGCGTTGTGCCAAACCGCGAAAGCGAATATAAAACGGAGCTGCACAAAAAAATCGCCGCACACTACGGTATACAGTATATCGACGTGCGCGCGGCGATGGAAAAGGCTTACGGCAAAGCCGCGCCCGGTGTTAACACCGCGCGCGATGCGCTTTTCCGCCCCGATAACACCCACCCCGTGGAGGCAGGCTACGATTTCTACACGGAAGCTATAAAAAAAGAGCTTTCGGGTGAAAGCTTCAGAAAGCCACACGGCGAGCCGATGTGTGAGCATTACTATAAAAAATGCGGCAAGTTCATAAGCGCGCGCGCCTTTGAGCGCACGGGCGAGTGGAGCGCATACGGCATGGAAAGCTGGAACGAGCCCAACCCCGGCAGAAGCGGCGCGGGGCTTGCTTCGAGCGATAAGGCGGCAACGCTCAAGCTTGAATTTTACGGCAAATCCGTAATGCTTGGCGCAAGGTTCGACAGAAACGCGGGCAAAGCCGAGCTTATGCTCGACGGCAAAACCTCGCTTTGCGACCTTTGCTACGCAACGGACAATCAGCCGGTTATGGTGCTTTCCGATTTTGCGCTTGACGGCGGCAAGCACACGCTTTGCGTGCGCCCCGCGGAAGGCGAAATAAAAATCGACTTTGCGGTAATTTCCGAATAAACAAAAAAGCGTATGCCGCAGCATACGCTTTTTGAATTGTTTTGCGAAAGCCTGCGGCTTTCAAGCGCTTTGTCAACTTTTTCTCTCAAAAAGAAAAAGTACTGTCATTTTTTTCCCGTAGAGCCGAAGCCGCCCTCGCCGCGCGCCGTGCCCGAAAGCTCTCGGCTTTCAGTAAAGCTCGCCGTGAAGTAGGGGGCAAATACCATTTGCGCCACGCGCTCGCCGTTTTCAACCGTTACGGCTTCTTCGCCGTGGTTGTGAAGGCAGACGATGATTTCGCCGCGGTAGTCGCTGTCGATAACGCCGACTTTGTTGGCGGGGGCAACACCGCGCTTGCACGCCATGCCGCTGCGAGCATAGATAAGCCCAACCACGCCCTCGGGGATTTCGAGCGAAATACCCGTGTGGATAAACTCTGTTTTGCCTGCGCCGATGGTTACGGCGCTTTCGCAGAGCGCGTAAAGATCTGCGCCTGCGGAATACTCAGAACCATAGGTGGGAACTTTTGCATTTTCATCTAGCTTTTTAAATATTACGTTTATTTTTTGCATTGTTAAAACTCCGTTTTAATTGTGATATCTTTAAAAATAATACTACCACAAAACGCGGGGAAAATCAATAAGCAAACCGATTTAGAGGTGGATTTATGAAAAAAACAGCGATTATTTTTCTTTCCGTGCTTCTTTTCGCCGCCTTGCCGCTTTCCGCTAGCGCAAACGTCGTCACAACAGTGCCGCAGGAAAGCACCGCGGCAAGCACAAACGCGGGGCATGAGCCCGGGCTTGTGCGCGAAGTGGATATAAGCGCGCCGATAACGGCGTGCATTATCGCCGTGTGCGCACTTATTGCATACGGTGCTTTGAAAATAAGAAAAGCCGCGAAAGACGGCGGCGGTGAGCTGGATAAATAAAACGGGCGTGTACACGCCCGTTTTTGGTTTTATGTAATAACTCTGTTTGCAAACGCGAGAATATCGCGGCAGACCTCTTCCTTGCAGGCCTCGTTTAAAATCTCGTGGCGGTAGCCGCGGTAGAGCTTCATTTTAACGTCTTGTGCGCCCGCTTTGTGCAGCATTTCGCAAACCTTTTTAACACCCTTACCGTATGCCCCCACGGGGTCCTCGTCGCCTGCTACAAGGTAAACGGGCAGGCTTGGGGGCATAGATTTCGCCCAGGAAGCGCAGTTGCAGCTTGCCGTAAGCGTTATAAGGTCTTGCATTGCGCTGACGGTGAAGGGGAAGCCGCAAAGCTCGTCGGCAAGGTATTTTGCTATATTTTCCTTGTCGACGGAAAGCCAATCGTATTCCGTTTCCTTCGCCGTGCGCGCGTTGTAGCTGCCGAAGGCGAGGTTTGCTATAAGCGGGGAAATATGGCGCGCGCCCTTTTTCTTCTTCACAGCGCCCGCGAGCTTAATGCCTATTTTCGCCGCAGGGTTGGGGCCGCCCGTGCCCATAGCCACAAGGCCCGCAAGCTCCTTGCCGTGCTTAGCTGCGTAACCGCGCACTATGAACGAGCCCATGCTGTGACCCATAAGCACGTGCTTTTTGCCGGGGAAATCGGCTTTTACGGCTTCGGCAAATATGCCGATATCGTCTATAAGAATTTTATATCCGCCTTCATCGGCTATGAAGCCAAGCTCGCCTGCCGCCGTGCCCGTTTTGCCGTGGCCAACGTGGTCGTATGCGAAAGCGGCAAAGCCGTTTTCCGCTAGAAAAGCGAGAAATTCGCCGTATCTTTCTATATGCTCCGCCATGCCGTGCGCCACCTGGAAAAGCGCGCGTACATCGCCCTCGGGTGCGTAAACCTTGCCGTAGAGCGTATGTACACCGTCTGAGGAAAGCACTTCTTTTTCTATTATTCTGTAAGCCATAAAAACCTCCTTATAAATTATTCGTTATCTGCCCAGTATATAGCCGCTTTTACTGCCCTGTGCCAGCCGCGCAGCTTTTCTTCGCGCTCCTGCGCCGCCATTTTCGGCGCGAAAAATTCCGTATTAGTGGGGAGCATGGCAATTTCCTCGCGGTTTTTATAGAAGCCGAGCGTGAGCCCCGCAAGCGCCGCCGCGCCGCGCGCCGTTGCCTCGCAAGAGGCGGTGCGAACAGCCGTAAGGTTTGAAATATCTGCCTGGAACTGCAAAAGCAGGTCGTTTGCGGAAGCGCCGCCGTCTACCTTCAGCGTTTCAAGCTTTACTTTTGCATCCTTTTCCATCGCCGCTATAACGTCGGCGCTCTGGTATGATATAGATTCGAGCGCCGCGCGCACGATATGTGCGCTGCCGCTGCCGCGCGTGAGCCCAAAGACCGTGCCGCGCGCGTACATATTCCAATACGGCGCGCCCATGCCCGTGAACGCGGGCACGACGTAAACGCCGCCGCTATCGGGCACGCTTTGCGCTATTTCAAGCGTTTGCGCGGAGCTTTTTATAAACCCAAGCTCGTCGCGCAGCCATTTTACAACGGCTCCGCCGACGAAAACGCTGCCCTCTGCCGCGTACTGCACCTGCTCGCCCGCAGTGCCCGCCGCAATGGTTGCTATAAGCCCGTTTTCGCCCCACGGGCGCTCTGTGCCTGTGTTCATCAAAAGGAAGCAACCCGTGCCGTAGGTGTTCTTTGCCTCGCCTGCGGAAAAGCAGCAAGCGCCGAAAAGGGCAGATTGCTGGTCGCCCGCTATGGCGCAAATGGGAATTTCCTCGCCCATAAGCGTAAAGGAGCCGTAATGCTCGCCCGAGGAGCAAACGCGCGGCAGCATGCTTGCGGGTACACCGAAAATTTCCATAAGCTTTTCATCCCAGCAAAGCGCGTTTATATCGTATAGCATCGTGCGCGATGCGTTGGTTCTGTCGGTAACGTGAACCTTGCCGCCCGTAAGGCGCCAGATAAGCCACGTATCGATAGTGCCGAAAAGAAGCTCGCCTGCCTCGGCGCGTGCGCGCGCCCCCGGTACGTTATCGAGTATCCATTTTATTTTGGAGGCAGAGAAGTATGCATCCATGGGCAAGCCCGTTTTTTCCCTTATGTAAGGCGCGTGCCCCGCCGCCTCTGCTTCCTTGCAGATTTCGGCGGTGCGGCGGCACTGCCACACTATGGCACCGCAAACGGGTTCGCCCGTTTCGCGGCTCCATACAACCGTTGTTTCGCGCTGGTTTGTTATGCCTATGCCCGCTATTTCCGCGGGCGCTATGCCCGAAATAAGCAGAACCTCTGTCATAACCGAGTAGGCAGAAGCGAAGATTTCCTGCGCATCGTGCTCCACGTAGCCGGGCTTCGGGTATATTTGCGTAAACTCCTTTTGCGCACAGCCTACGGAGTTTAAATTTTTATCGTATATGATGGCGCGCACGCTCGTGGTGCCCGCATCGAGTGCTATAATATACTTTTTCAATGCCGTTTCCTCCAAATTTTATGTTTATGTCTAAATTATACACTATTTTCTTGAAAAAATAAATATTTTTGTGTAAAATAATTAAAGTTTACAATTTGATAAAAAAGTTTTTGGAAAAATGCGTAACGCAAGATAAAAAAAGGGTAGGTATATAAGTGAAAGGGGGGAGCTTATGAAAGACGAAGCCATTATCGAAATGCTTTTTGCTCGCTCGGAAAAAGGCATTGACGAAATAAATAAGAAATACGGGCGGAAATGCCGCAGTATAGCGCTGGAAATCGTCGGCAGCGAGGAGGATGCAGAGGAATGTATAAACGACGCATACCTTGGTGTGTGGAACAGCATACCTCCCGAAAAGCCAAAGCCGCTTTCCACGTTTATATATAGAATTTTGCGAAACGTGGCAATGAACAGGCGGCGTGCGGCAAAAAGGCAAAAGCGCGCTTGCGTTTACGGCGAGGCGCTGGATGAAATAGCAGAAACATTTGCCGCCTCGGAAACGGTGGAAAGTGCCCTTGAAAGCAAGGACGTACAGAAAATTTTAAGGGAATTTCTGCTTTCGCTGGATAAGGAAAACAGGGCGATATTCATGCGGCGCTACTGGTTTATGGAAAGCGGCAAAAGCATAGCCGCATCGCTCGGTATGAGCGAAAACAGCGTAAGGGTAAGGCTTTTGCGCACAAGAGAAAAATTACGAAAATATTTAGAAGAAAGAGGTGTTGAAGTTTGACAAGTGCAGAAAAATTTTTAATGGAAATAGGCAACGTGGACGATGAATTTATAGAGGAGGCAATGAATTTTACTATGAAAAAGAGATTTAATTTTAAGCCGATAATAGCGGTTGCGGCGTGTGCGGCTTTTGCACTTGCGGCAATACCCGTGGCAAAGCATTTTGCGAATAACGATATGGTTGATGGCGGCACAACGGCTGACACGGTAGCACCTGCGCCGGGCGATGAGGTTAATTTTACGGTGTATGAAAGCGGCGTGCATGGTGGTATACAGCCCGGAACGCATAAAATAGAATTGGAGCTTAAGAAGGCAAGAGAGCCTTATGTGGATGAAAATAAAATCGGAACTTCGAAAACAATAACTCTTTTGGGAAAGACGTGGACAGGGGAATATAAAAATACAAATAGAGAATCTGATTATATTGAATCTGCGGTAAGATATACGGGGATATCAAATGGAAGAAGTGTAACATTTATGGTGAATGAGACAACAGGAAAATGTGAGTCCTTCCGTTTTGATAGCCTTGAGAATAAAAATGAAAAAAATTTGACAAGAGATGAACTTTATGAGGTAGCATACAAAAACT
>JAFTNI010000042.1 GCA_017451975.1 Clostridia bacterium | reverse complement strand
TCCGCCGCAACATAGGCATCGTTCAGCAGGACGTATTTCTTTTTATTGGTACTATCCGCGAAAATATACTCTACGGCAAAGCTGACGCCACGGAAGAAGAAATGATCGCGGCGGCGAAGCGGGCAAATATCCATGATTATATTATGACACTTGAAAACGGTTACGATACGGAAATCGGCGAACGCGGCGTAAAACTTTCGGGCGGTCAGAAGCAACGCATAAGCATAGCCAGAGTTTTCCTTAAAGACCCTGCCATACTTATTCTAGACGAAGCTACGAGCGCGCTCGATAACACCACAGAGGTTCTTATTCAGCAAGCGCTCGACGAGCTCTGCAAAGGCAGAACCACTCTTGTTGTAGCGCACAGACTTTCAACCATACGCAACGCCGACGAAATCGCCGTTGTAATGAACGGAAAGATAACCGAGCGCGGCACGCACCAAGAGCTTATTGCGGCAAACGGCACGTATAAAAGCCTTTATGCCCTTCAATTCAGAGATAACGATATAATAGATTAAACGAACAATAAAAAACTGTCGGAAGGAAATTTCCGACAGTTTTTTATTCAATTTCAAAAAGTAGATATACCGTGGCTGTTAACAAGCCCGTCAAGCTTTACTCCCGCTTTGCAAAGTGGGCATTCGCGTGCGGAATGGCTTTGATAATCGGGAATATCGTTTTTATTGTATATGCTCTGAACAGCTATTCCCTCACACTCATCTATGCAAGCGAAAACTGAGCAAATACCTGCGGGCTGACCGTTGTAATAGCAAATTGCATCTATAGCAGATTTTACCGTATATCCCGTAGCAACGGAAGCCGCCAGCACAAGAACGTGCTTGCCAACGATCATAGGCGCAAGATTTTCGCGGAAAATTATCTGGCTTCCGCTTGTATATTCAGGTGAAAGAACGTATATGGTGCGGTGTGCGTTCATGTTCCTATACCCCGTTGCGGTAAACTCGTTTGCCATGCAAGCACCCAACGTTTCCGTGCCGTCAAGGCAAAGTATCGTATCTATAATCTGTGAAGAAGGTATTTTGCCGCAAAGAATCTGCGCTCCTTCCCGCGCTTCGGAAAGGCGGTGCTTCGACATTGTGAAGTCGATATAGTAGTTTAAGTGGCTGTGGCTGGTAGCAAAATGCCCGCTTGCCAGGCGAAGTGGAAAGTTACCGTGCTTGTAGGGAATCTGAAACAAATTTATTGCCATAATATACTCCTATCCAAAATGCTGCCACCAAAGCGGCGGTCAACACTTACAATATCTGTTTACATTGTTATTATAACACAGCAAATATGAAAGGTCAAGTTAAATTAAAGCCGTTACCTGCTTATAAGAGCAGTAATTTTCTCAAAATCGTACGATCTTATCACTTCCGTGCCTTCGCGCGCTTCAAACTCTTCGTCCGTTACCGCAATGTCCGCCTCCATAGGTGAATCTACAGTTTCCGAGGCAAGCATTTCAAAAAGCGTGCCCACGTTTATAACAAAGGTTACGTTGAAATAGTCCGCACGGAAATCGAGGCAGGTA
>JAFTNI010000041.1 GCA_017451975.1 Clostridia bacterium | reverse complement strand
GACGAAGACTGCAAGTATGCACGTCAGTCTGGTGGTAAAGGTCAGTACGGTCACGTTAAGATTACTCTCGAACCCAACGAAGTTGGTAAGGGTTATGAATTCGTTAACAAAGTTACGGGCGGTAACATTCCCAAAGAATATATCCCCGCAGTTGACGCAGGTATCCAGGGCGCTATGCAGACAGGTGTACTTGCAGGCTACAACGTTGTTGACGTTAAGGTTACGCTTAACGACGGTTCTTACCACGAAGTTGACTCCTCTGAAATGGCATTTAAGATTGCCGGTTCTATGGCATTCAAGAACGCTATGAGAAGAGCTAACCCCGTAATTCTTGAACCCGTTATGAAAGTTGTTGTTATAACTCCCGATGATTACATGGGCGACGTTATGGGCGACATCAACTCCCGCCGCGGTCAGATCCAGTCTATGGAACCTGTAGCAGGCGCACAGCAGATCACAGCTATCGTTCCTCTTGCGAACATGTTCGGTTATGCAACAGAACTCCGTTCCAGAACACAGGGCCGTGGTCAGTACTCTATGGAACCCAGCCACTTCGAGCAGGTTCCGAGAAGCATTGCAGACGATATTATCGCCGGCAGAGCAAGCAAATAATTTGCTTGATTTTTACGGGGCTTTGTGATATAATATACTCATAGAGCCCCACAAAATAAATTTTTAAAAATAAATTAACGGAAACAGAATTTCCGTATAAATATTAAGGAGGATTTTTCCAATGGCAAAGGCTAAATTTGAAAGAACAAAACCCCATGTAAACATTGGTACAATCGGTCACGTTGACCACGGTAAAACAACTCTTACAGCTGCTATCACAAAATATCTCTCTCTCGTAAACGGCGGCGAATTCCTCGCTTACGACCAGATCGATAACGCTCCCGAAGAAAGAGCTCGTGGTATCACAATCAACACAAGACACGTAGAATACGAAACAGCTAACCGTCACTATGCACACGTTGACTGCCCCGGACACGCAGACTACGTTAAAAACATGATCACAGGTGCTGCTCAGATGGACGGCGGTATCCTCGTTGTTGCTGCTTCCGACGGTCCCCTTCAGCAGACACGTGAGCACGTTCTTCTTGCTCACCAGGTAGGCGTTCCCGCTATCGTAGTATTCCTTAACAAATGCGATATCGTTGACGACGAAGAACTTCTTGAACTCGTTGATATGGACGTTCGCGACCTTCTCAACCAGTATGACTTCCCCGGAGACGATACACCCGTTATCCAGGGTTCCGCTCGTGTAGCTCTCGAATGCGCTAGCAACGATCCCGATGCTCCCGAATACGCTTGCATCAAAGAACTTATGGAAGCTGTTGACGAATACATTCCTACTCCCGAAAGAAAAGCTGACCAGGCATTCCTTATGCCCGTAGAAGACGTTTTCTCTATTTCCGGTCGTGGTACAGTTGCTACAGGTCGTGTAGAAAGCGGTACAGTTAAAGTTGGTGACGTAGTTGAACTCGATGGTCTTACAGACGAAAAGAGAACAACAACAGTTACAGGCGTTGAAATGTTCCACAAACTTCTCGACCAGGCTGAAGCTGGTGACAACGTAGGTCTTCTCCTCCGTGGTATCGATAAGAAAGAAATCGAAAGAGGTCAGGTTCTCTGCAAACCCGGCTCCATCCACCCCCACACAAAATTCAAAGGTCAGGTATACGTTCTTACAGAAAAAGAAGGCGGCCGTAAGAAACCCTTCTTCACAGGTTACAGACCTCAGTTCTACTTCAGAACAACAGACGTTACAGGTACGATCACACTCGATGCTGATGTTGAAATGGCTCGCCCCGGCGACAACCTCACAATCACAGTTGAGCTCATCACACCTATCGCTATCGACGAAAACCTCCGCTTCGCTATCCGTGAAGGCGGTAGAACAGTTGGTTCCGGCGTTGTTTCTGCAATCATCGACTAATTTTAGTTGCAGTTTCTGAAATAATTTAATACTGTTTAACCTTTTGTCAGAGGGCAGCATGGCTGCTCTCTGACAAAATCAATATTTAGAGTTTTTGCGAATATTATAGAAAATGGTGAATATATTAAAGTAATATGTAAGCCTTGTTTTCGGGCATATTTGCGGAAGTTTTTGCCTCGCTTTTTTTTAAAAAGCGAGTTTCTTTAGGGAATGGTGAAATTCCATATCGGTGGTTACAGCCCACGACGCGGTCAAAGACCGCCCGAACAGGTGAAATTCCTGTGCCGACGGTATAGTCCGGATGAAAAAAGAAAGGAACTCTCATGTGAGAGATAAAGTCCCCTTTATATATCACGGGGATTTTTTATTTGGTATTGTTTTATGAACAACAATCCTAATGATAAAGAAATAAAAAACCAAAAAAAGAAAAACAAAACGCCGAAAAACACTATCCATAATAACAAACCCAGCAGAACCAGAGTGCTGGCGGCGACAGGTCTTATGGCGGCTTTTTCCGCAATTCTTATGCAGTTCCAGCTTTCCATACCGCTTTTGCCCAACTTTCTGAAGCTGGACGTTTCCGATTTTCCTGCGCTCATGGCGGGGTACGCATATGGCCCTATGTCGGGCGTGTGGGTGTGCCTTGTTAAAAATATAGTTCACCTCACTCTTACCACAACGGGCGGTGTTGGCGAGCTTTCCAATTTCATATTGGGCGTTTGCTTTGTTGTTCCTGCATCACTTATATATAATATTGGCAAAAAAACCAAAAAAAGCGCCTTTGTAGGTGCTATCGTAGGAACAGTTTTTATGTCTGTCACGAGCATATTTACAAACTTTTATATAGTTTACCCGCTTTATTATTACGTTATGGGCTTGAGCACGGAACAGCTTATGCATATGTACCAATCGAAATTGCCCTCTGTTCAGGACCTTTGGCAGGCGCTTGCTATTTTCAATTTGCCGCTTACGCTCGCAAAGGGTGCTATTTGTACCGCTATTACGTTTTTGCTCTATAAGTATATTTCTCCCGTGCTACACGGGCGAAAATAAAAATCGCTATGCGTTTATTCAGGAGAAAACAGAATGAAACAAGAGAATAAATTTTCTTTGTGGAAGTTTCTTTTTAAAATATTTCAGGGTGCTTTTGTGGGTCTTGGCGCGGTGCTTCCGGGAATTTCCGGCGGTGTGCTTTGCGTCATCTTCGGTATTTACAAAACGATAATGGAATTTCTGGCAGACCCCTTCAAGAAATTCAAAACCCATGTGCCGAAGCTTTTGCCCTACGGCATAGGCGTTATTGTGGGTTTTCTCGGCATTGCAAAGCTGCTAGCGTTTTTGCTGGAGACTTATGAAGCGCAATCGGTTTGCGTTTTCATCGGTCTTATCGCGGGCATGCTCCCCTCGCTTTTCCGCGAGGCGGGCGAAAAGGGAAGAAGCACGGGCTCTTACATTTCTCTCGTAGTGGGTATGGCGGCTATTTTCGCGCTTCTTATAACGCTCAAGGTGCTTAACGTGACTATTGCGGGTAACGTGTTCTGGTGGCTTTTCAGCGGATTTTGCCTTGCGCTCAGCGTTATTGCTCCCGGTATGAGCTTTTCCACGCTCCTTATGCCCCTTGGGCTCTATCAGCCCTTTGTTGACGGTATAAGCAGCTTCGATTTCAGCATACTTATCCCTGCGGGAATAGGCGCGCTTGCAACGGTCGTGCTTTTTGCAAAAGCTGTGAATATGCTTTTCGATAAGCATTATTCCGTGGCTTTCCATGCTATAGTGGGCGTTGTTATTGCTGCTACTGTGATGATAATTCCTTTCGGAAGCTTTCTTACTCTTACAGGCGCTATTGTGAATACGGTTTGCCTCGTTTGCGGTGTTGCCGCAGCGCTCGCGCTCGATAAGTTCAACAGCAAATTTGCTGATAAAAAATAATAAAAGCTAAAATACCTGAAATTTTCAGGTATTTTTCTTTTGGTAAAATGCACTAAAAATCGGTGCCACTTTGTGTGCTTTACAATATATGTGTACGATTTTGACCAAAATGCGCGGACATCACTTGACAAAATGCATAAAAAAAGGTATACTATTAGTGTCATATATTTGCGGAAGCGGACTGAACCGCAGGGATTATGACTTAAAACATTCGGCCTCTTGGGTACAATTCAGTCCCAAAGGTCGCTTTTTCTTTTTTCGAAAGGAGCAAAAAACCTGTGGAAGGAAGAATTTTATCGTTTGAAAGTATGGGCCTTGTGGACGGGCCCGGTATAAGGACCGTTGTTTTTATGCAAGGTTGCCCCTTGAGGTGTAAATTCTGCCATAACCCCGATAGCTGGGAATGCGGTGCGGGGCAGAGCATAAGCGCAGAAGAGTTGTTTGCCAAAATACAGCGCTTCCGCCCGTATTTTAAAAGAAGCGGCGGCGGTGTTACGTTTTCGGGCGGCGAACCGCTTTTGCAGAAAGACTTCGTGCTTGAAGTTTTTAAAATGTGCAAGGCGGCTGGCATACACACTTGCCTCGATACCTCGGGCGTGGGCAGGGGCGGTTACGGTGAGCTGCTTCGCTACACAGACCTGGTGCTCTACGACGTAAAAGCCGTAGATGCAGAGGGTTACCGCAATATTTGCGGCGGTAATATTGCCGTTACGGAGGAATTCCAGCGCGCGCTCCGCGAAAGCGGTGTGGAAACGGTTATACGCCAGGTGGTTGTGCCGGGTATAAACGATAGTGGCGAATATATGGAAAAGCTGAAAAGCTATATACAGGAAAAAATCCCTCAGGCAACGAAGGTAGAGCTTTTGCCTTATCACCTGATGGGTTTGCATAAATATAAAAAGCTTGGCATTGCCGAGCCTCTTGCGGGTGTGCCCGCAATGAGCAAGGCGGAAGCAGAGAAGCTTTATAAAGAATATTTTGAAAATTAAGAGAGGAGCTATAAATTATGGAAAGAAGAGAATTTGTAGGCGGAAAATGGCAAAGACTCATAGACGTACGCGACTTTATACAGAAGAACTATACGCTTTATGAAGGCGATGCATCGTTCCTCGCAGGTCCTACAGAAAAAACACAGAAGGTTTGGGCAAGATGCCTTGAACTCCTTGCAGAGGAGCTTAAAAAAGGCATTCTCGATGTAGAAACGGAAAAGGTTTCCGGTATTTGTAATTTTGCGCCCGGATATATTGATAAGGAAAACGAGGTTATCGTAGGCCTTCAGACAGATGCCCCCCTCAAAAGAATGGTAAACCTTTACGGCGGTACAAGAATGGCAGAGCAGAGCCTTAAAGAATACGGCTACGAGCTCAACCCCACAATAAAAGAGCATTTTACGGAATACAGAAAAACGCACAACCAGGGCGTTTTCGATGCATACCCCCCCTCTGTGCGCAAAGCGCGCTCTGCGGGCCTTATCACGGGTCTTCCCGATGCATACGGCCGCGGCAGAATTATAGGTGACTACCGCAGAATTCCCCTTTACGGTACAGACAGACTTATTGAAGAAAAGAAACGCGACCTTGAAGAGCTTGACGGTGAAATGAATGAAAACACGATCAGACTCCGCGAAGAGGTTACGATGCAGATTAGAGCGCTCGAGGACATCACGAAGATGGCAGCAACCTACGGCGTTGACGTAACGAAGCCCGCTGTTTCCGCAAAAGATGCCGTTCAGATGCTCTATATGGGCTACCTTGCAGGTATTAAGGAAAACAACGGTGCTGCAACCTCCTTCGGCAGAACGGCAACGTTCCTTGATATTTACATTCAGCGCGACCTCGATGCAGGTATTATTACAGAGGCTGAAGCACAGGAGCTTATCGACCAGCTTATTATCAAGCTTCGCCTTGTTCGCCACCTCCGCACACCCGAATATAACGAGCTTTTCGGCGGCGACCCCACGTGGGTAACTGAATCTATCGGCGGTATGGGTATAAACGGCAGAGCGCTTGTTACAAAGAACTCCTTCCGTTACCTCCACACGCTTATCAACCTCGGCACATCTCCCGAGCCTAACCTTACGGTTCTCTGGAGCGAAAGACTCCCCGAAAACTTCAAAAAATACTGCGCGGAAATCTCTATTAAAACAGACTCCATTCAGTACGAAAACGATGACGTAATGCGCCCCCACTACGGCGATGACTATGCTATTGCTTGCTGCGTTTCCGCAATGCGTCTTGGTAAACAGATGCAGTTCTTCGGCGCGAGATGCAACATTGCAAAGAGCTTGCTTTACGCAATCAACGGCGGTGTTGACGAAATAAAGGGCACGCTCGTTATCCCTGGTATCGAGCCCATCACAGACGAGGTTCTTGAATACGAAAAGGTTTGGGAAAACTATAAAAAGGTGCTTCGCGCGGTTTCCGAGGTATACGTTAAAGCGAACAACGTTATCCACTATATGCATGATAAATATGCATATGAAGCAAGCCAGCTCGCGCTTCACGATACAGACCCCGAAAGACTTATGGCGTTTGGTATTGCGGGCCTTTCCGTTGCGGCAGATAGCCTTTCTGCTATCAAATATGCAAAGGTTAAGCCTATCAGAAACGAGCAGGGCATAGCAGTTGACTTCGTAACAGAAGGCGACTTCCCGAAATACGGCAACGACGACAACAGAGTTGACGACCTTGCTGTTAACATTGTTACAAGATTTATAAAAGAGCTTAAGAAGCACAAGCTTTACAGAAATGCTATTCACACGCTTTCCGTGCTTACTATTACAAGTAACGTTATGTACGGTAAGAAGACGGGTACAACGCCCGACGGCAGAAAAATCGGTGAACCTCTTGCCCCCGGCGCAAACCCCATGCACGGCAGAGATAACTCCGGTGCGCTTGCATCGCTCAACTCCGTTGCAAAGATCCCGTACAGAGATACTTGCCAGGACGGTGTTTCCAACACGTTCTCCATCGTTCCCACGGCGCTCGGCATAGATATGAAAACGAGAACAAAGAACCTTGTTCACATTCTCGACGGTTACTTCGATCAGGGTGCGCACCACCTCAACGTAAACGTTATGAACAGAGAAATGCTCATGGACGCATACGAGCACCCCGAAAAATACCCTCAGCTCACAATTCGTGTTTCCGGCTATGCTGTAAACTTCCACAGACTTTCCAAAGAACAGCAGCTTGAGGTTATCAGCCGTACGTTCCACGAAACAATGTAAAATAAAAACTCGAAAAACTCCCTTTTTGGGAGTTTTTCTCTATGGTATAATAACTTTTTCTCTTTGAGAGAAAAAGTTGCAAAAAGAGGCAAAAACCCTGACGGTTTATCGCTTTGTCAGTGCAAGGAAAAGCCCGAAAGAGCGCGCCTCTCCCCGCCGTGATGTTTACTCGCTTCTCGTAAACATTCGGCGGAACCACGAGGCGGGGAACGCTTCACAGATTTTATATGGTCTGCGAACGTGATGTGAATACGCATAAGCGAAAACGCGAAGAAATATGCGCAAAATTATTACTTTTTTGACCTTTACGGTGTTAAAATTTTATAAACCGCAAAAAAACTATTGAATTTTTATTGAGTATATGATATAATAATTCTAATCTTATCAAGAGAGGCGGAGGG
>JAFTNI010000040.1 GCA_017451975.1 Clostridia bacterium | reverse complement strand
CCTTTATTAAAGAGCGATTGTCTTTAACCTTTAACCGATAAATTCTCTGAAAACGGAATCTTTCGGCACAAACTCTGCGGGAAAATCGGGAATATTTCTGAATTTTTCCTCTATTTCGTCGTAGAGATACTTCGTGTCCTCTCCGTATTCGAGCATTTCGAGCAGATATTTCTTTATTACGTTCAGCTCATAGAGCATAGAGGAGTTTATGGTATATTTCGCACCGTCGGAATACGGGTATATGTTCTTTTCCTCGTTGAGCTTCACGTTTTTCCAAAGCTCGCAGGTTTTCTTTACGCTCGCCCCGCGGAACTGAAAATCGCGCACGAGCCTGCGGTAAAAGCGCACTTCTCTATGTGTGAAGAAGCTGCCGTATGCCCAAACGTCCTCGAGTATGTCTATAAAGAGCGAAACACAGCTTTCCGAGGGGAGTATAGCCGTTATTTCGGGGTACATCGCCTGAATACCCTCGAAAACAACTATTCCCTTTTCGTGAGGAATATAAGTTTCGTATTCACCAGAGCGCTTGCCCGTTACGAAATCGAAGCGCGGCAAAAGAGTTTCCCTTCCGGCAAGGATATTTTCCACACATTCCTTGAAATATTCGAAATCTATCGATTCGATGGATTCGAAATCGGGGTTGCCCGATTTCTCCATTTCGTCACGGTTTTTAAAGAAATCGTCTATAGAAATTATTTTAAGGTCTATACCCGAAATCGATTCAAGCTTTTGCTCCAGAATATAAGAGCTTGTTGTTTTTCCCGCACAGGAAGGGCCGCAGAGAGTTATAATTTTTATTTTTTCATCTTTTGCTATAATCTCTGCTATGGTTTCCACCTGGCGGCGGTAGTTATATTCGCGCTTTGCGATAAATTTCTTTATCTGCGCTTCATTTTCAAATTTTTTATCGTATACTATCATTATTCTCCCCTGATTTCAGAATAAAATTTTTCAATAGCCTCAAGCTTTTCGCGGCGCTTCTGACCGGTGGTGTCTGATAGATATTCATATGGATATTTATATTCAAATATTCGCTTTATCTGCGATTTTTCCAAGGAAACGAGCTTGGAAACGGCGCCCGCGCCCACGGCAAAGATGGTTTGTATTTCGTCCATCATATATACGTTGTATTTGCCCTCTGTACCGGGGAGTGCAAAGCCAACGTTTTCAAGGTTGCCTACAGCGTTTTTCTGCCTGTAGATATAATAGGGCGCGTAGCCCGCGTTTTTGGCGGCTATTTGCGAATAATCTATGCATTTTGTAACGTCACGCACGTTTTTGCGGTGTATTTCGCTCTGTATTTTCGAAAAGTCTGCCGCGTTCTTGACGCAAAGCGTATGTACCGTTATATTGTCGGGTCGAAGCTCCACAAGGCGGTCTACAGAGCATGAAAAGGAAAGAAAGCCCTCTCCCGGAAGCCCCGCTATAAGGTCTGTATTTATATGAGGTATGCCGGAATTTTTCGCCATTTCAAATGCGCGGTAAAAATCCTCGGAGGTGTGCCTTCTGCCTATATTTTCAAGCACGTCGTCGTTAAAGGTCTGCGTGTTTATGCTCACGCGGGTAACGCCCGCCTCATATGCTTCGGCAAGCTTTTCGGGCGTTATGGTGTCCGGTCTGCCCGCTTCGAGCGTGAACTCCTCCAGCTCCCGAGTGTTCACCTTTGCCGTTATGGCGGCAAAAAGCTTGTGAAGCTGGCTTTCTGAAAGAGTTGTTGGTGTGCCGCCGCCTATATATACCGTAGAAAGCGTAAGCCCTTGCGCGTGAATAACGTCTATAGTTTCGCTTATATCGGCGCAAAGCTTTTCAAGGTAATCATCCACAAGCGAAAGAAGCTTTGGCGAGGAATAGGAAACGAAAGAGCAATAGTGGCAGCGCGAAGGGCAGAAAGGAATGGAAACGTAGAGGCTGGCAGAGTTCTTTTTCATTTCCTTCATTATTTTCAGCTCACCCGCGGCAATTTCCGCCGCGATATTCGCTTTTTTGGGGTTTACCAGGTAATCCTGCTTAAGTATCTTTACTGCGTCTGCGCGGCTGTTGCCCTCGCCCATAAGGTCTATTATAAATTTAGAGGGGCGTATGCCCGTCAGAATGCCCCACTGAGGGCGCACGCCGCGAAGATTTTTGCCCGCTTCGAAAAAGGCTTTTCCGCAAGCAATATTGGTGCATTTTTCGGTGCGCGCATATTTCGCCTTCGGCTCGCAAGCCATGGCGCTCTCGCTTTCGCCAAGGTGGGTAAGCGTTACGGAAACGGTTACGTTTTCTGCATCCTCCGTAACGTTTATTTCGGCACTGGGTTCATCATTGCCCGGTTCGTTTTTTACGGAAAATTTGGAGCCGGGGAAAAAGAGCAGGCAAAGCGTCTGCGTATAGTATTCATTTATATTGCCGTTGATTTTAAGACGCATAAAATTATTTTCCTTTGTTTTTCAAGATTTCGCTATCCATAACTATGGTAACGGGGCCGTCTGCCTTCATGGTTATTTCCATATCAGCGCCGAAAACGCCCGTGCCTACGCTTGCCACGCGCTCGCGCATAAGCGAAACAAAATATTCATAAAGCTCACACGCACGCGGCGGCTTTTCCGCCTCCATATAATCGGGGCGGTTGCCGTGCGCGTAATTTGCGCAAAGCGTGAAATTGGAAACCACGAGCGCACCGCCGCCTATATCTTTAACGCTTTTGTTCATTTTACCGTTTTCGTCGGAGAAAATGCGGAGCTTCGAAATTTTTTCCGCAAGCAGAAGTGCATCGTTTTCACAGTCGCCCTTCTTCACGCCGAGCAAAAGCATAAGCCCCGCGCCTATTTCCCCTGTGGGCACACCGTCGGAAATAACGGAGGCGCACTTTACTCTTTGTATAACTGCTGTCATTAAATATTACCTCTTTGTATATCTTCCACGCCCTTTATGGTTTTGATGCGTGAAACCATGCTGTTGAAATGGGAAAGGTTTTTGCAACCTATCGTTATATTTATCACTGCTCTGTCGCCGGGCAGCTTCTGTGTGTTTATCTGAATAATGGAAACGCGCATATCTGCAAGCGCCACGCTTATATCTGCAAGCATGGAAATTCTGTCTGTTACATAGACCTTCATAAGCGCTTCGAATTTATCTTCTTTAGATTCCGCCGCATCGGAGCACCACGTAACGCGCACGAAGCGGTCGGGGTTAGCCTTCATTGCGCTGAGCATATTCGGGCAATCGTTTTTGTGAACGGAAATTCCGTGCCCAACCGTTATAAAGCCCACTATGCCGTCGCCTGGCAGGGGGTTGCAGCAGCGCGCAAACTTAACCTGGCAGCCGTCGAGGTCGTCCACGATAACGCCGCTTGTGTTTTTGGAGCTTTTCAGCTTGGAAAGCTTTATCTGGTCTGCGCTCGTTACGGGCGTTGCGGCTTCCGCCGTAATTATCTTGTTGAATTCATCGCGCAGGCGCGGCAAAATTTTGGAAATGGAAAGCCCGCCGTAGCCAAGCATATTATAAAGGTCATCGGGCGTGTTCATACCTATGCGCGCCGCAGTAACCTTAACGATCTGCTCATACTGGCCTTCCGTGAACGCTCTGCCGAAGCGGCGCATTTCAGAAATAACCTGTGCCTTGCCCTCTGCCACGTTTTCGGCGTATTTTTCCTTTTTGAACCACTGGCGTATTTTAGAGCGCGCCGTGCTTGTTTTCGCTATTTTAAGCCAATCTCGGCTGGGTCCCTTCGCCGCAGAGGAGGTAAGCACCTCTACGATTTCGCCGTTCTGAAGCACACGGTCTATCGGCACGATAACGCCGTTTACCTTCGCGCCCACCATACGGTTACCCACCGCCGTGTGGATATGGTATGCATAGTCTATGCAGTTGGAGCCCTGGGGCAACGGTATAACGTCGCCTTTGGGCGAGAAAACAAAGGTTTCATCCTGGAAAATATCTATTTTCAGCGCCGTAAGGAACTCATCGGGGTCTTTAACGCTCGATTCGTTCTCAACGAGCTTGGAAATCCACTCAAGCTTCTGGCTTATATCGTCGCTTGCTTTGTCGCCCGATTTATATTTCCAGTGCGCCGCGATACCGTATTCGGCAACATGGTCCATTTCCCTCGTTCTTATCTGCACCTCAAAGGGTATGCCATCGCGCCCGATAACAGTGGTATGGAGCGAGCGATACATATTGGGCTTAGGAATAGAAATGTAATCTTTAAATCTGCCCGGAATGGAGTGGTAGATATCGTGTATTATACCAAGCGCCGTATAACATTCAAGCTCTGTATTCACGATTATACGCACGGCGTAGAAGTCGTAAATTTCATCGAAGCTCTTGTTCTGGTTATACATCTTGCGGTAAACGCTGTAAACCGATTTAACTCTGCCCTTCACGTGGCATTTTATGCCCGCTTCCGTCATTTTGGATTTTATCTGAACCTTTATATTTTCAATAAAATCCTTGTTCGTGCCGTATTTTGCATCTATATCGTTCTGCACCTCGGAATAGCCGATGGGGTCGAGGTAGGAAATAGCGAGGTTTTCAAGCTCCTGCTTTATTCTCTGCATACCAAGCCTGTGTGCAAGCGGCGCGTAAACGTGCATTGTTTCAAGCGCTATTCTGCGCTGCTTGTGCTCGGGCTGCGCCGCGAGCGTGCGCATATTATGGAGCCTGTCGGCGAGCTTGATAATAAGCACGCGAATATCCTTCGCCATGGCAAGGAACATTTTGCGCAGGTTCTCCATATGCTCCTCTTCTTTATCCTCGAAGGGGATTTTTATAAGCTTCGTCAGTCCGTCTACGATTTCAATTACGTCGCCGCCGAAATCCTTGCGCATTTCGGCAACGTCTACTTTATCGGAGCAATCCTCGAGCGTATCATGCAGAAAAGCCGAGCAGATGGAATCTGTATCAAGCCCCAGCCCCGCAACTATCTCTGCCACAGATATCGGGTGGATAATATATTCCTCGCCGCTTTTGCGGTATTGACCGCGGTGAAGCTCGCGCGCATATTCATAGGCGCGCTGAATTTTTTCAAGGTCGTATTTCTTGCCCGATTGAACAATTATATCCAAAAGATTTTGTATGCCGATATCTGACATATTTTGCTCCTTTTCCGAAGGTCAGCGGTTTTTCGCCAGAATAACCTTCATAATTTCTGTTTTGGTAAGGTCCGATTTGCCCTCCGTGTGAAGAAGTGTCACGCGGAAATCAAGCTCGGAAATTCTATCGTATTTTATAATGTCCCCTTCGAAAAATGCGCGCAGTATGCAAAGTATTTTTATATAAGATACGTCGCATTCGGCGGCTATGCGCTTTATGGAAACCGTGCCGCCGCCATAGGGGAAGATTTTTTTGAAAAATTTATATACTGCGGCAAAATCTGCGCGCACGGGTATATCTTCTTTGTATATAACCGTTTCACCCGCAAAAACCGCATCGAAATATTTATAAGCCTCTGCCGCTTCGTCTACATACTTTTCCACGAGCACTATATCGCGGCAAATAAGCTGCGGTATGCGCTCGCCGCGGAATTCGTTTACGTTCATGGAAGCCGCCACACTAACCGTGTCGCCAACCTCAAAGCCCTCTGCCGAAAGGTCTGCACCGAAGAAAAGCGCGGAAACGCCGCCCGTTTCATCGGTTAAGAAAAGCTTTGTGTGCTTACCGCCGCTCAGCTTTACCATATCGGCAATGCGAAGGTTCTGCACGGCGAAAAGGGGCTGGGGGTTTTCGGGCCCGAAGGGCTCCAGGCGCATCGTATCGTCTATAACGGAAATGTTCACGTCCTCCGTTTTCAGAACGGCCTCCATTTCCATAAAGACCTCGGGCTTTTTGCCGCCAAGCGCTTCGCGGGCATATTCGTTTATGCTTTTACGGAAAGCATCTATATTTCCGCGCTTTATGGAAAGCCCCGCCGCAAGCTCGTGCCCGCCGTATTTTTCAAGCAGCTCGGCGTTCGCCGCAAGGCTTTCGGCAAGGTTTACGCCTTTTATGCTTCGCGCAGAGCCTTTGCCAACGTTTTCGCTGCTCTTCTCTGCGTCCTTGCAGGTATCGAAGGAAATGAGAATAGAGGGCAGGTTATACTTTT
>JAFTNI010000039.1 GCA_017451975.1 Clostridia bacterium | reverse complement strand
TACCGGTTCGTAGCCGGGCACTCTATCCACTGAGCTACGAGCGCACACCGCATATCCTTGCGAACGATATAGAGTATATCACAAAGGATTTCGTTTGTCAAGCCTTTTTTGAAAAAAATTCAAAAAAATTTTCGACATAATTTTTGGTCAAAATTTTTCTTAAAAATTCATTTCCCCTATTGAAAGATTTTTTCTATTTGATATAATATATATATAATATTTTTAGAATTTGGGAAATAGTTTTCTTTGCGGCAATTTTTTTACTGTATATTGAGCGCCGCCACGGCAAAAATAAATTTGCGGTAAAACGCAAATATTTTTTCCGAGGTTGTTGCTTTGAAAAATTTTTTCCGAACTTTAAAAATTATATTTTCTTCCGTTCTGGCGTTTTCTTTTCTGTGCTCAATACCCGCTATGGCGGCAAGCGCCCCCGAGGGCATATACTTTTTCGGTGATTCCACCACGGCGCATATGGCTGTGCGCGGCGGTGTGCCCGCGGGCAAAGTATGGTCGGGCCATGGGAGCACCGTGCGCTTTTCTTCCGTAAACCGCGAAAGGTGTGTAAAGCTTGCCACGGGCGAGCTTGTAACGCTCCGCGAAGCGGCGGCGCGTGTAAAACCCGCCGTACTCGTTATAACCCTTGGCGTTTCGGGCGGCGCGGGCGTTCTTTCCGAAGCGGATTTCAAAAGCATTTATAAAGCCATGCTCCTTTCTGTAAGGGAAGCCTCGCCCGGTACGAAAATTTACGTTCAGTCTATTCTCCCTCTTTCAGATAAATCTGTAAACCACTATAAGAAAATCACGAAGGAGGCAGTGCTGGAGGCAAACGGGTGGGTGCGCGAGGTTTGCGCTTCGCTCGGCGTGCCGTATATCGACACGCACCGCTTGCTCATAGACGAAAGCGGATATTTAAAAAAGGAATACCAGAACGACGATTTTATGCACCTTACGAGCAGTGCATATGCGGTTATTCTTGCCAATATAAAGAATTTCATAAGAACGAATTAAAGGGGTGTCTTTTTCAATGTCGCAAAAAACAGGAAAAAAACTTAAGGTTCTCTCCACTGTGGTGTTCAGCGTGCTTACTGCGCTGTTCTTGGTGTTTGCAGTTCTATTTTTCAAAACGAATCTGATATATTCTTTTATCTTTGTTGCGCTTTCGCTTGTTTCCGCAATAATGCTTATACCGTTTGTAAAAATGGCAAATACCGTTACAAGCGATACGGTGGAAATGGAAGCAACAGGCGAAGACCAGCTCTCGCTTACGGATATGTACGCTCCCGCTTATATAGAAACAACCGTTATCGAAAGCGCCAACATAGAAAAAGAGGGCGAAGAAGACGACGAAAACATGGAAACGAAGCAGATGAAGGTGAGCATCAAGCGCTCCTCGCCCATGTCGGAAGATTTCACCCGTGAGGTTGGCATAGAAAAGAACGTGCGCGCTATTGCCGACGATATATTGGGCGAAGACGAAGATGAAGGAAACGGTGAATTTCAGTCTACAACGATGATAGAAACACCAAGCTTCAACGAAATTCCCGGAAAGGGAACGGAAAGCAAGGCGACAGTTGCGGCGGGCGGGCTTCACACCGTTGCCGTAAGGGAAAGCGGAAACGTGCTCGTTACGGGCTACAATAACTACGGCCAGTGCAACGTGGAGGAATGGGAAAACGTTATTGCCGTTGCGGCGGGCTCTTACCATACGGCGGCGCTTTTTGCCGACGGTACTTGCGGCGCTGTCGGTTATAACGGCAACAGACAGTGCGACGTTCAGGGCTGGAGCGACGTTTGCGATATCGCAACGGGCGTGGCGCACACGGTAGGTCTTTGCACAGACGGCACCTGCGTTGCCACGGGCGATAACACGTACGGCCAATGCAACATAGAAGGCTGGAGCGATATAGTTGCAATATGCGCGGGCTATAACTGCACGGCGGGGCTTCGCTCCGACGGCACGGTAATAGCCGTGGGACTTGATATAGACAGCAGCGCTTCTAAATGGCGCAATATCGTAAGCATCACGGCGGGCAGGCTTCACCTCGTGGGCCTCAAGAAAAACGGCTGCTGTGTTGCCATGGGTAATAACTCCAACGGTCAGTGCGACGTTGGCCGCTGGTCCGGCATAAAAGCCATAGCGGCGGGTAACTATCACACGGTAGGTCTTTCTAAAGACGGTACTTGCATTGCCACGGGCTATAACGGCTATGGCCAGTGCAACGTACATAAGTGGACCAATATAAGAGCCATAGCGGCGGGAAGAAACCACACCGTTGCGCTCAACAAATACGGCAGAGTTCTCGCCGTTGGCGATAACTCCAGCGCACAGTGCGAAACGAAGGATTTCGACGAAATTCTCGTTGCCGATTAATATTATAAGGAAAAAAGGTTTGCGTTTTCACGCAAACCTTTTTTAATGCTTGAGCAAAATGCTCCGAAATATGTTAAAGCGAGAGCCTTCCCCTCACATCAGTGTTAGGGGAAGGGGGACCATCGAAGATGGTGGAGGAGGTGTTCTTTAGTTTTTTATATAAAATTTAAATTATATCCCAAAGCTATGGTATACCTCATCAGTAAAATAAAAAGCAGTTCATCTATTATTACAATAGGTGAACTGCTTATGCTATGATTATAAGCCTTTTTTATCGTTTTGTCAATAATTTTTAAGAAACTTTGTTAAAAACAGCGTATTTTCAAGCCGTGAAAGAGGGAAAAGCAGAAAATGGTTCATCTATTGT
>JAFTNI010000038.1 GCA_017451975.1 Clostridia bacterium | reverse complement strand
CCCCGCGCTTTCCGACCTTCGTGAATCGGGCTCTATAGAGCAGGACGCCGACCTTGTTATGTTCCTTTTCAGCGAAAGCTATTACGACCCGCAGAACCCCGAAAAGAAGGGCAAGGCGGAATGTATTATTGCCAAGAACCGCCATGGTGAGGTTAAAACCGTGCCGCTTCGCTGGATAGGCGAATATACTAAATTTATAACGACAGACGTGGAGCACGAGGAACAATGACCTTTACAGAGCAATTGCTTTTGCATATTGACGAAGCAAATAAAAAGTTCGGGCTTTTTTCGGCGGGCGAGCGCGTGCTGGTTGGTTTTTCGGGCGGGGCAGATTCGCTTGCTTTGCTCGATGCCCTGCACGGGCTTCTGGGCGAAAACGTATATGCCTTCCACGTAAACCATATGCTCCGCGGCACGGAAGCGGACGGCGACGAGCTTTTTTGCCGCAACTTTTGCGAGCAGAGGGGTATAAGCTTTTGCAGTAAGCGCATAGACGTGGCGGCGCTTTCGCGCGAGCTTCACGGCGGCGGCGCTATAGAAGAAACGGCGCGAGATGCGCGCTATGCGGCATTGGCAGAGGAAAGCCGCCGCGTAGGTGCAAAAAAAATCGCTCTTGCGCACACGGCGAGCGATAACGCGGAAACCGTGCTTTTCAACCTGGCGCGCGGCACAGCGCTTGCGGGCCTGCGCGGTATACCGCCCAAGCGCGCACACGCAGATGCCGAAATAATACGCCCCATTATTCTTTGCACGCGCGAGGAAATAGAGGGCTACTGCCGTGAAAACGGCATGGAATACCGCACAGATGCCACAAACGCCGACGTGCATTACACAAGAAATTTCATACGCCATAAAATTATACCGCTTATGAAGGAAATAAACCCCGCGCTCTGCGCTCGCATAAGCGCAACGAGCGAGGCTCTGCGCGCCGACGAAGATTTTATTTCGGGCGAAGCAAAGCGCTTTATGGCGGAAAGCTGCGGCGAAAAGCACGGGGAAGTTGCCGCGGAAAAGCTTATGGCGCTGCATAAATCCGTTCGCAGGCGCGTGCTTCGCGCGATGTACGCCCGCGCAGGTAGCGAGCAGCTTGAAGAAAAGCATTTTGCCGATGTGGAAAAGCTGCTTGCAAGCGGCAAAGAGGGCGCAAGAATTATTTTGCCCGGCAAAATTGCGGCGGTGCTTAAAAACGGAGCTCTTTACTTTGCTCCCGAGGCGAATTTTGCCGAAGAGAGCAGAAAAGCGGAGTTTTTTATGCGCGTTCCGCGCGGTGCGTGCGATTTCGACGGAATATTTGCAACGGTGCTTTACCGAAAGGGCGAGGAAAGCACGGAGCTCGGCAATGTGATAGCCGAATTTTCCGAAAACGCCGTTTTCAAAGCAAGAGTAGAAATACCCGAAAGCACGGCAGAGGTGCTTCGCGTGAGAAACCGCGAAAACCGCGACACATATGTTTTCGGTGGTATGACGCGCACTATAAAAAAACTTCTTACCGGCAGCACGGAAACGGCGAAAAAGAAAAGGCCGGTTTTCTGCGACAGGCTGGGCATATTTTGGTTTCCCGCCTTCCGCCTGCGTGACGACGTTTACGCGGCAGAGGAAAAAACATATATTTTACATTATTTTGAATACGAAAATTGAAAGGATTTAAAAATCATGGCTTACTGTATGGATAATGATATAGCAGAGGTGCTTATATCCCGGGAAGAAATTGATAATATTGTAAAAAGAATCAGCGCCCAGATAACAGAGGATTACCGCGAAAGCGAGCACCTTGTGCTTCTTTGCGTGCTCAAGGGCTCCGCACCCTTTTTCGGTGACCTTGTAAGACACCTCGGTATCCCTTGCGAATTTGAATTTATGCGCGTTTCCTCTTACGGTAGCGGCACATGCTCTTCGGGCGAGCTTAAAATTATACTAGATATGAACCGTGCAGATATTTCTGAATGCGATGTTGTTATCGTTGAGGATATTATAGATAGCGGCAATACTCTTTTCAAGCTTAAGCAGTACATCCTTGATAAGGGCGCAAAGAGCGTAAAAATATGCACTCTTCTCGATAAGCCTGACCGCCGTTTGCCCGAAATCAAGGATAAACTCACAACAGACTATACGGGTGCTCAAATTCCCGATGAATTCGTTGTGGGCTATGGTCTTGACTACAACGAAAAATACCGAAACCTTCCTTACGTAGGCGTGCTTAAAAGGGAAGTTTACGAAAAATAATTAACGGAGCAAGGAATGAAGAAATCAAACATAAAAACCATATTGCTGTATATCGTGCTGATAGCGGTGGTAATATTCGCGGCAAACGCGCTGCTTTCCGGCATGAATACGGCAACGAAGCTTTCATACAGCGAAATAATAGAGCTGTTCAAAAACGACGAGGTAAAGGAATTCAAGGTAGAGGAAAACGGCAAGCTGACAGTAACGAAGCTTGACGGCACGAAGGTTACGAGATACTTGCTCGTGTTTTCCGTTTTCAGAGAGGATATAGACCCGTACCTTAATAACAACGTAAACCTCGAAAAATACGATTATGCAGAGCCTTCGCAGAATTCGTGGCTCATAAACCTTTTGCCCTACCTTCTTATAACGGTGCTGATGATAGTTTTCGGCGTTATCTTTATGAAGAAGGCGGGCGGCGCAGGCGGTGCCGCAAGCTTCGGAAAGAGCCGCGCGCGCTTGCTCGACCAGGATAAAAAGCGCGTGCTTTTCTCCGACGTAGCGGGCGCAGACGAAGAAAAAGAGGAGCTTCGCGAAATTGTGGAATTCCTCAAAAACCCCGAAAAATACCGCAAGCTCGGCGCCAGAATACCGCGCGGCGTGCTTTTGCAGGGTCCTCCCGGAACGGGTAAGACCTTGCTTGCCAAAGCAGTTGCGGGCGAGGCAGGCGTGCCCTTCCTTTCCATTTCGGGCTCTGACTTCGTGGAAATGTACGTCGGCGTAGGTGCGTCACGCGTGCGCGATCTTTTCGAAACGGCGAAAAAAGCCCCCGCATCTATCGTTTTCATCGATGAAATCGACGCT
>JAFTNI010000037.1 GCA_017451975.1 Clostridia bacterium | reverse complement strand
GGCAAGAAAAAAAGTTCCAAAGAAAATACGTATTCCTCTTGTTTGCTGAATTTTAAAGCAAGTTTTGTTTTTCAGCCTCTTTTCGGCTTTTTCCCTGGATTTTATAAAAATATCAAAAAAAACTGATTCCACAATAATATACCCTCCTCTATAAAATCAAATCCGCCGAGGAAAGGCGGATCTGATAATTTATGCCATATCGTAGGGGAGGAGCTTGATCCTCCCAGATAAATTAAAGCTTGGAAACGATTTCTTCTGTGTCGGAAGCGATCATAAGCTCTTCGTTTGTGGGAAGAACCCAAACCTGAACCTTGGAATCGGGCGTGGAGATCATTACGTTGTCGGACTGACGGAGAGTTTTTGCGTTAACCTCTTTATCGAGCGTAATTCCGAGGAAGTCCATATCTGTGCAAACTCTTTCGCGGAGCTCTGTGTTGTTTTCGCCCATACCTGCTGTGAATACAACTGCATCGAGACCGTTCATAGCAGCGGCGAAGGAGCCGATGTATTTTTTAACCTGGTATGCGAGAACTTCTGCAGCGAGCTTGCAACGTTCGTTGCCTTCGAGAATGCCTGCTTCAACGTCGCGGCTGTCGGAAGAAACGCCGGAAACGCCGAGGAAGCCGCATTTCTTATTGAGGTATGCGTCCATTTCGTCTGCCGTGAGGTTTTCTTTCTTCATAAGGAAAGTAACGATAGCAGGGTCGATAGCGCCGGAACGTGTACCCATTTCAACACCGTCAAGGGGTGTAAAGCCCATCGTTGTGTCGATAACCTTGCCGCCCATTACAGCGGAAATGGAAGAACCGTTGCCGATGTGGCAAGTAACGATTTTTGTTTCTTCTACGGGCTTGTCGAGAAGCTTCGCCATTTCGCGAGAAACGAACTTGTGGCTCGTGCCGTGGAAGCCGTAGCGGCGGATATTGTATTTCTGCGCTGTTTCGTAGTCGATAGCGTATGTATATGCTTTTGCGGGCATTGTCTGGTGGAATGCCGTGTCGAACACGAGAACCTGGGGAACTGTGGGCATTACAGCCGTGCAGCCCTGGATACCCATGATAGCGGCGGGTGTGTGAAGGGGAGCGAGATCGCGGCAGAGCTCAAGCTTTGCAAGAACTTCGTCTGTGAGAAGGCAGCTTTCGAAGAAGTAGGGGCCGCCGTGAACAACGCGGTGACCGATAGCGCCGATTTCGTCCATGCCTTTAAGGCAACCGTAGTCTGCGCTTGTGAGCGCATCTACAACTATTTTTGTGGCAACGGAGTGGTTGGGCATATCGATTTCTTCTGTCCATCTTCTGCCGTCTGCGCATTTGTGGTCGATCTTACCGTCGATACCTATGCGCTCGCAAAGACCTTTTGCGGGAACTTCGCCTGTTACTGTGTCGAAAAGCTGATATTTAAGAGAGGAGCTTCCGGCATTTACAACTAATACTTTCATTTTGAAAACCTCCAAGATATATTATGATTGATTTTTAAACGGAACTGTAGTATAATATTTATGTAATTCAGTGAACACATAAATACACATTATACAATTATTATATAACAAACAACTTCTTTTTTCAATAGAAATTTTAGAAAAGAAAGGTTTTTTATGAAAAATTATGCGATAATTTGCGAATATAACCCTTTCCACTTCGGGCATGAATACCAGATACGCAAAATCAAGGAGCAGGGCGGCACGGTTACCGCCGTAATGAGCGGCGATTTCTGCCAGCGCGGCGAAGCGGCTATGGCAGATAAATACGCCCGCGCAAAAATGGCGCTTGCGGGCGGGGCAGACCTTGTGCTGGAGCTTCCTTTTCCTTATTCTGCGGCAGGGGCAGAGAAATTTGCCTTCGGCGGTGTAAGCATAATAAGCCGCATGGGGTTTATAGATACGCTTTCCTTTGGCAGTGAGTGCGGCGACGCAGAGCTTATAAAAAAGACGGCAAAAAATGCGCTTTCGGCGGAGTTTTCCGCCGCGCTTTCCGCGGCTTTGCGCGAAAATAAGGAAAAGCCGTATGGCACGGTTTATTTTGAAACTTATAATTCGCTTTTTGGCGGTGAAGGGGTTTTTTCGGGCTCCAACAACATTCTGGGCGTGGCTTACGCCTCGGAAATAATAAAAAACGGCTTGCCGCTTGAAATATCCACGGTCAAGCGCACGGGCGAAAGCTATAACGGCGGCGGCACGGGCTTTGCCTCTGCCACGAGCATACGCGAAAACGCGCAAAAGGGAATTGAAGCCGTACGCGGTATGCTGCCGCAATATTCCTTTGATATATTAAAAGGCGAGGCGGAAAAAGGCGCGCTTTGCGAAGCGGAAAAGCTTTTCGCCGTGTTTGCTTCTTTTCTGCGCACTCACACCCCTTCGGAAATAGAGAGCTTTGCGGAAAACGATAGCTCTCTTGCCGCCCGCATTATAAAAGCGGGCGAGGGGGCGTATACGCTCGCGGAGCTTTACTCGCTTGCCTGCACGAAGAAATATTCCCCCGCACACGTGCGCCGCGCGTTGCTTTTCGCATATTTCGGTGTGACGGATGAAATGCTTGCATCAAAGCCTGCGTATACGGTTTTGCTTGCGGCAAACGCGCGCGGGCGCGAGCTGCTTGCCAAGGCGCGCAAAAGCGCGGATATACCGATAATAACGAAGCCTGCGGATTTTGAAAAATACGGAGACGACGTAAAAAACGCCTTTCTGCTTGCGAGAAAGGCGGCGGCTGTGCGCGCGCTTGCCCTGGAAGCCCCCGCAAGCGTTGGCGATATTATGCGAAAAGGACCCTATGTAGAGAGGTGAGGGGATAATGTGCTTAATATGCGATAGGATAAACCTGATAAAAAGAGGCAAAAACCATTATTTCGTAAAAGAACTTGAAACGGGATATGTGGTTATAGGAGATAATCAACATTTTAAAGGATATACGTTGTTTCTTGCTAAAGAGCATAAAACAGAGCTTTGGCACCTTGAGAAAGAAACCAAAATGATGTTTTTGGAAGAAATGTCATTGGTAGCGGAAGCGGTTTCAAAAGCTTTTGGTGCAGAAAAAATGAACTACGAGCTATTGGGAAACGGCGACACACACTTGCATTGGCATTTGTTTCCTAGAAGAAACGGTGATTTGGGCGAATATGGTAATAAGGGAAAAGGTCCTGTCTGGTGGCTTCCCGTGAAAGAGATGTATAGCGATAAAAACCGTCCTGATGAAAAAGAGCTTGCTCAAATGAAAGAGAAATTATTGCGAGAGCTTGATTGTTTGTTAACACAAAAATAACATTTACTTTTTAGGACCGTCGAGGACGCCGGT
>JAFTNI010000036.1 GCA_017451975.1 Clostridia bacterium | reverse complement strand
GCCTTCGCGAACGAGTGCCTGAGCAAGGAGTGTGGCCGTTGTAGTACCGTCACCTGCTGCGTCGTTTGTTTTTGTCGCTACTTCGCGAACGAGAGCAGCACCCATGTTTTCCATCGGGTCTTCAAGCTCAATTTCTTTGGCGATTGTTACGCCGTCGTTTGTAATAAGGGGTGCGCCGTATTTTTTATCGAGAACAACGTTTCTGCCCTTGGGGCCGAGTGTGATCTTAACGGTATTTGCGAGTTTGTCTATACCGCGTTCAAGTGCGGCACGGGCATCCATGCCGTATGCAATATCTTTTGCCATGACTTTTTCCTCCGAAAAAAATTATTCTTAAACTAAAATTATTCTACTATTGCGAGAATATCGTCTGCGCGAACAACGATATATTCTTCGCTGCCGAGCTTAACTTCCGTGCCGGCATATTTGCTTGCAATAACCTTGTCGCCTACTTTAACGTCGAGGGGCGTTCTTGCGCCTGTTTCTGCGTTGTAAGCGCCGGGGCCGACTGCGATAACCTCAGCCGTCTGGGGTTTTTCCTTCGCACTGCCTGCGAGAATGATGCCGCCTCTTGTTGTTTCTTCCGCTTCGAGCATTTTAAGCACAACGCGGTCGGAAAGGGGTTTAAGTGTCATAATAAGACCTCCGTATATAAAATATATTATTTTCTTGTTTTTTGGCACTCACGAGCCGCGAGTGCTAATTTCACGTTATATTTTACCTAAATTGCCGCTAAAAATCAATAGGTATTTTCATTGTTAACAGATTGTTCACAATTATTAAAACTTTCTATAATTTTTCTTCACGCTTTCGCATATTTATTTCGTGAAAGGATGTGTTTTTATGAATTTTTCCGAAGCGCTTTCGCTTTTTCTTTCCTGCGCCATACTTTGCGGCGGGCTCTTTTTTACATTTTATTTAAAAGGCTTCTTCTTTATTCACCCCGTGAAAACTTTTCGCGCGGCGTTTTCGCAAAGCGGAAAAAAAGGCGGCATTTCGCCGCTGCGCGCGCTTTCGGCTTCGCTTGCGGGCGCGCTCGGCGTAGGCAATATAGCGGGCGTTGCCGTGGCACTGCTGCTCGGCGGTGCGGGCGCGGTTTTCTGGATATGGGTAAGCGCGCTTGTTTCCATGGTGCTTAAATACTGCGAAATTACGCTCGGCGTAAAATACCGCAAAAAAAGCGGCGCGCTTCTTTCGGGCGGGCCGATGTATTATATGAGCGAGGGCGTGGGCGGCGGCGCAGGGCGCGCGCTTGCGCTTATATTTTCGTGCGCCTGCGTGGTTTCCTCCTTTGCGCTTGGCAACATCGTGCAGGTAAGCGCGGCGCTTGAAAGCGCGCACTATATTTTCGGCGTGAACAAAACCCTTTTCGGCGCGTGCTTTGCGCTTGTAACCGCCGCCGTGATATTTGGCGGCTTTGCGCGCATTTCGCGCTTTACAAGCATAGTGCTGCCGCTTATGAGCGGAGTTTACATAGCGCTCTGCCTTGCCGTTATTTTCCGCGAAGCAGAGTATATTCCCGCGGCTGTTTCGGAAATATTCCGCGGGGCCTTCCGCTTCGATTCCGCTTTCGGCGGCATACTCGGCTTTCTGCTTTCTAAAAACGTGGCAGAGGGCGTGGCAAAGGGCACGTTTTCGCACGAGGCGGGCAGCGGCACTGCCCCGCTTGCGCACGCAGGCGCAGAGGCAAGCTCGCCCGCAAAGCAGGGGATTCTCGGGCTTTTTGAGGTTTTGCTCGATACGGTAGTTATATGCACGCTTTCGGCTTTCGTGCTGCTTATCGCGATGCAAAAGGGAGTTTTCGAGGAAAACGGCATGGCTTTTGCCCTCGCCGCCTTCGAAAGCTCGCTCGGTGCGTGGGCGAAATACGCCGTCGGCGCCGCCATATGCTTTTTCGCGCTTGCCACGGCAGTATGCTGGGCATTCTACGGCAGAAGCGCGCTTGCATACATAATCAAATCAAAAAAAGCCGTGCTTGTATATACTCTGCTCTACCTCTGCACGGTGGTTTTCGCATCCTCGCTTTCCGAGGGCGCGGTGTGGAAAACGGCAGATGCCGCCATAGCGCTTATGACGGGCGCAAACCTGCCCGCGCTCTTCCTTCTGCGCAAGGAAATAAGGGCGGAAACGGCGGTGCTTTTTGCAAAAGAAAAAAGGCGGTAAAACCGCCTTTCCATCACTTTTTAAGCTTGCCCAGAACCTTGCCGAAGCAAACGACCTGGCTGAACTCTGAAAGAGAGATATTGCCGTATTCGGGGTTGAGCGAAATAAGCTTATCGCCGCCGAATTTTTTAACAAAGCTTTCGCCGTCTACAGAGAAAATGCCGTATTCGCCCACTTCCACCGCTTTCGCGCTTTTTATAAGCAGAATATCGCCGCTTGTGTATTTGGGTAGCATACTGTCGCCGTAAACCTTAACGGCGAAATCCGCTTCGTCCGTCACGGGTGTGGAGTAAAGCGAAATGTTCGTATAATCCGCAGAGGAAAGGTAAGAGCCCGTGCCCGCGGAAGCGGAAATGTTATAAAGCCTTATCGTGCGCGTTTTCGGCATATCGAGCGAATACGTCACCGTAGATTGCTCGCGCAAAACGCGCGCGTGCTCCTCGGCAATAACGCGGTTTACAAGCGTTCTGCCCTCCTCGCCAAGCTCCATATATTTCGCAAAATATTCGTTTTTGGAAAGCTCGGGGTCCTCGCCCTTTTTTCTGCCCATCATTTCGTCGATGGAAACACCGAAAGCATCGGAAAGCGCGCAAAGCGTAGAAAACTTCGGGTCTGCGCTGGCGCCCGAAAAAAGCTTATTTATAGTGCCGAGCGAAATGCCCGATTTTTCCGCCAAAGCTTCGTTTGTAAGATTTTTTTCCTTTTTCAATTTTTTTATATTCAAAAGCCAGTCCATAAATAAACCCTCATAAAATACAAAATTATAACCTATCGGAATACCCGATTACCTTTTACGGTAAAATTATACCATAGAATATAAAATTTGTAAAGAATTTTTTGTGATTTTTTCGATATTTTTATAAATTTTATCAAAAATTATCGAAAAAGGTATTGACATTTACCGCGCAAGGTAGTATAATTAACTCACAAATCACCCCACAAGGTAAAATTCGGAGGCCACATATGGAAAATTCAAACGTCAACGTAGAAACAGTTTGCGGTTACACGGTATATTCTTATTATATCGACGGGCCCGACCGCCCCAAAAAAACACTTTTCACAGAAAAAAACCGCACCCGCCTTCGCCTCTTCGCTTTCGCGGCGCTTGCCCCTTTTGCTCTTCTTGCAGATGCAATAGCCGCCGTATTTCACTAATGCTTAAAGGTTTTGTTCCGAAACTCATATCATACCTCATACCCAACAAAAACGCCCCGCAGCACACGGGGCGTTTTTGCCGCTTTTCTTTGCCGCTTTTCTTTGCGAAAAGAAAAGCTTGGCAAAAGAAACGGGTAAGATATCACCGTAATTGTGGCAGACACGGTAGTGAACGACACCTCCGCGCATCGCACACCATTTTTTTCATTTATATTAAATTTCAATGCACTTTATTGTATTTCTACCGTTGGTAGACAGGTATTTTCGCTCAAAACCCTTGAAAACAGCACCCAAAACCCCTATAATATACGCAGGAGGTGAACACATGAGCAACTATAATTTTGGAAACTACATATGTGAACTCAGAGAAAAGAAAGGGCTTTCGCAAAGTGAGCTTGGAAAGATTTTAGGCGTTACGAACAAGGCTATATCCAAATGGGAAAACGGCGGCGCATATCCCTCCGCCGAGCTTATGCTGCCGCTTGCAAAAGCGCTTGGCATATCAATTGAGGAGCTGTACGGTGCCATTTCAAATTGTAAAAAAGAAAAAAGCAAACTGCGCAAATTACTCGATGCAGTAGCATCAAAATCAAAAATTCTAACTATAGTTTGCTGCTCCGCATCTGTTATTAGCTGGCTTTTGTTTTTGCTTTTCGGAAACAGCCCAGATAAAACGTTTGTACTTATAGCAACACCTATAATGTCGATGATTTTTTATTTTGTGATCCGTTTTTCTTTAGTATTTGAATCCAAGATGCCGCTTGCGCCGTCGTCTTTTATAGACTTTGGCGTAGCCTTTTTTCTAGTAATGATGGCGTTTTCGTGGATTTCTATGAACTATTATTTTATAGTAGACTTTCCAAATGGATTTTACGTTAATAACGGAATAACCGCCGCAGTATTCTGCGGAGTGCTCCATTTTCAAAAAAAGAGATTATAAAAGAAAAAGTATTTGTCGGGCTTCCCCTATGGGGAAGCTGTCACGCTTGAAGTGACTGATGAGGAGAAGGCTACCGTGCATTTTTGTTAACATAAAGCTATAACTGTGCAATTTTGCTGTTCCTAAAACTTAATCTCCTCATCCGTCAGCCTACGGCTGCCACCTTCTCCGCTGGAGAAGGCTATTTTCATCACATTATTTCATTCTACATAATTTTATCGACACTCTCAAGGCAGGTTTAACCTGCCTTTTTCTATGTCTTATTTCAGCAAAATCTTTACAATATCCTCCGCGCAAATGCCCGCGTCCTCATACATCGTTTTGCCTGAGTGGCGGGGCACAAAAGTATCGTCAACCGCCATTATCGCCGTTTCTATGCCATCAAGCATTCCGCGCCGCGCCATTTCGTCGGCAAGCAGCATTCCCATACCGCCTGCGCGTATCTCCTCCTCCAGGAAAATAATCTTTTTCACACCGTCCGGCAAAAGGCGCATTACGTTTTGGGCGCACTCGCCGTACGGTTTTATTTTTTCCAGCAGTATAACGCCTGCGCGCACGCCTTTTTCCCCTGCTTTTTCGCAGGCTAGGAGCGCCTCTGCGGCAATTACGCCGTCTGTTACAATAACCGCGTCGAGCGCATCGCCCTTTTCAAAATTTGCACGCGCGCCGAGTACCGCTTCGTTTTCTTCTGCACCGTAAAAAGCTTCGCATATGCGCGCGTTTTCGCCGCCTCTGGGGTAGCGCACCGCGGCAGGCGAGCCTAGCAAAATGCTTTCCGCAAGCGCTTTTTTCAGCGCCTTTTCCGTAACGGGTGTATATATCGTCATATTAGGCACGCCCGAAAGAAAAGCAACGTCGAAAAGCCCGTGGTACGTAGCGCCGTCTGCCGAGTTGAGCCCTGCGCGGTCTACGCATATTGTAACGGGCAGGTTTTGCAGCGCTATATCGTGAATTATATTATCGTATCCCCTTTGCAAAAAAGTGGAATATATCGCCGCCACGGGGCGCATACCGCCCGCCGCAAGCCCCGCCGCAAATGTAAGCGCGTGCTCCTCTGCTATGCCTACGTCGAAAAAGCGCGCTCCGTGCGCCGCCTTGAACGAGGTAAGCCCCGTGCCGTCGCACATTGCCGCGGTTATGGCGCAAATGCGCGCGTCGCCCGCCGCCATTTCCGTAAGCGCCGCGCCCATCATTTCAGAAAAGCTGCGTGCGCCGCTTTTTTTGCCGCCCGAGGGCGAAATTCCGTGGTAAAACGAAGGCTCGCTTTCCGCAGGCATATAGCCCTTGCCCTTCTTCGTGCGCACGTGGACTATAACGCTTTCGCCAAGCTTCTTCGCCTCGCGCAGAAGGTTTTCCGTCGCCTCGAAATCGTTGCCGTCTACGGGGCCGAGGTAAGTAAGCCCCATGCTTTCGAAATAATTGGATCCGTACAGCGCGCTTTTAAGCCCTTTTTTCGCCTTTCTCACTATTTTGTAAACGGGCGGAATTTTGTGAAGCACCTCGCCCGTCACCTTCTTCGTTTTGAAGTATGACGATTTATTTCTTATTCTGGCAAGATGCTCCGCAAACCTGCCTATATTTTTCGAAATGGACCTTTCATTTTCGTTGAGAATTATAACGAGGTTCAAATGCTTTTCGCAGTTGTTGAGCGCCTCGTGTATCATGCCGCCCGTATACGCGCCGTCACCCAGCACCACAACGGTGTAGGCGTCGCGCCCCGCAAGCTTATCGGCGGCGGCAAAGCCGAGCCCCGCCGAAAGCGAAGTGGAGCTGTGCCCCGCGCCGAAGGCATCGTATTCGCTTTCGAAAATATTCGTAAAGCCCGAAATTCCGCCCGGCTTGCGCAGCGTTTCCATACGGTCAAAGCGCCCCGTAAGCATCTTGTGCACGTAGCTCTGGTGGCCAACGTCGAAAATAACGTGGTCGCGCGGGCAGTCGAAAACGCGGTGCATGGCAAGCGTAAGCTCCACCACGCCGAGGTTGGAGGCAAGGTGACCACCGTTTTCCGTAACGCGGTTTACAAGATACCTGCGTATTTCACGAGCGAAATCATACATATCTTCTTTCGGCAGCTTCTTAAGCTCCAAAGGGGTATTTATTTTTCCAAGATATTTATATTTTTCATCGTTTTTCAAAATCAAAACCTCTCAAAAAGACTTTCAAGTTAACAGACCTATTATATCATATAATTGTTAACAAAAAAAGTCTTATGATAAAAATTCTTTCTATTGCAATTTAAAAAACTATATGGTAAAATGAAATACAAGGATAAATTTCAAAAAAATTTGTTGATTTTACATAAAATCATTTTTATTGACATTTGCTGACTTTGAGGCTCTCTCACAAATGAGACACTTAAAAATCATCATTAGCAAAGGAGTACGTATGAAAACCACATTTGAATTCAGCGGCAAAGGCTACCTTTGGCTTTCGGCAGGTGAGCAACGCGCCATACTTTCCGAGAAAACCCCTACGGCAGAGCTTGAGCTTAACGACGGCGCGGAAATAGAGGCCGTACACAGCGAAAACGAGCAAAAGGAAAAAGAGAAATTAACCCCTTTTAAAATCGCGGTTTATATATTTCTTTTACCGCTTGCCTTGGCCATATCTTTGATTGCGTCGGTGCTGGATTTGCTTGCCAACGACGGCGGATTCGCCCCGGAAAGGTTCTTCGATAAAAACAATCCGTTTAAAACAAAAAAGAAATTCATTCTTGAAAAAGCAGGCGAAACAATTAAAATTTCCGTATATAATCCTGTTTTTGCAAGAAAAACTTTAGAATACATAGTTTTACCGCAAATAGAAATAAACGGCAAAAAAGCAGACAGCGCCGAATATTCATATGAGCAAAAATACACACGCGAAAGCTATAACACAGACAATTATTCAAAGTGCATAGCCATCGGCGTGCTGACTCTCATACTCGCGGGTTTTGGAATTTTATTTATATTTAACCTTCCGCACATAAAGCAAGAGCCTGTTGATTTCATACTCGGCTTGCTCGCGTCGCTCTTGCTTATAGCTTCCACAGCAATTGCCGTATGGGCAACGGTGAAAACAGAAAAATCATTCAAAAAAACAGAAGTTAATATCATTAACCAATTGAAAGGAGACGAAGAATGAAAAAAGTTGCTATCTTCGGCTCTACAGGCTCAATAGGCGAAAGCACACTGAATATCGTGCGCGAAAACCCCGATAAATTCCGCGCGGTTACGCTCGTAGCGGGCAAAAACATAGAAAAGCTTATTTCGCAGATAAACGAATTTAAACCCGAAAACGTGTATATCACAAGCGAGGAAAACGCCGCGCGCCTGCGTGAAGCGTTCCCCCGTCTGAACGTATACTGCGGCGAGGCGGGCATGGAGGAAATTTCAAAGCGTACGGATTTCGATATATCCGTTTCCGCGCTCGTGGGCATAGCGGGGCTTGCGCCTACCTACAACATGATAAAGAACGGCAAAACCGTGGCGCTTGCAAACAAAGAAGTGCTTGTGGCGGGCGGCGAGCTTATTATGAAAACGGCGAAGGAAAGCGGAGCTACCTTGCTCACCGTAGACAGTGAGCACAGCGCCATAATGCAGTGCCTGCGCGGCGAGGAGCATAACCCCATAGATAAAATTTTGCTCACAGCCTCGGGCGGTCCGTTTTTCGATAAAGAAATTACAGCAGACATAACCCCGTCAGACGCGCTTAATCACCCTACCTGGAGCATGGGCCCGAAGGTCACCATAGACTCCTCTACGATGATGAATAAGGGCTTTGAGGTAATTGAAGCAAAATGGCTCTTCGGCGTAGAGCACACGCAAATAGAGGTTGTGGTTCACAGAAAGAGCCTTGTTCACTCCATGGTGCAGTTCCGTGACGGTACTATAATGGCAAACATCGGCCCTAAATCTATGCAAATTCCCATAGCGTATGCACTCAATTATCCCGAGCGCCTTCCCAACGGAATAGAAAAGCTCGACCTTTTCGAGGTTTGCGACCTCCGCTTTGAAAAGCCGAAGCTTGAAAAATTCAAGTGCCTTCGCCTGGCTTACGAGGCAATAGCCAAAGGTCACAGCGCGCAGGTCGTGCTGAATGCGGCAAACGAGGTGCTCGTGGCGGCATTCCTTGCAGGAAAGGTGAAGTATACGGATATTCCCGACGGCATAGAAAAAATGCTTGCGCTTTACGCGCCGCGCCCGCTTCGCACCGTGGCGGAAATACTCGCCTTCGATGCCGAGGTCAAAGCAAAAACAGAAGAATTTATTAAAGAAAATAAAATTTAAGAAAGGAAACTCTTATGAAAAAACTTCTCGCGTTAATACTCTCTGCTATGATGCTTCTTTCATTTGCGGCGTGCAACGGCGGCACCACCTCCGGAAGCACTGGAAGCACAGCAGGCTCCGGCACCACGGCAACGACAGATACAACAGCCCCTGCAGGCACAACCGCTACCACGGGGACTACAGCTACCACAGGCACAGCTTCCACTACGGGCACGACTTCTACTACAGGTACTACAGGTACGACAGGTACTACAGGTACTACCTCCACTACGGGTACTACAGGCACCACAACACCCATAGTTCCCCCGCCCGCAAGCGTTTTCGATGAAGAAAACATCGTTCTTTCCTTCGGCGCGCTTTCGGATATACACATAACGGGAAGCGGAGATAATGTTGCCAACAGAAAATTCACCGCCGCATTGAATCAGCTGAAAGCTCAGGCATCTAAAAACGATAAAGACGGACTTGACGCTATTGCAATCGCCGGCGACATAGCGGACACGGGTAAAAAAGTTCAGGTTGACACATTCACGCAGATAGTAAAGGAATCCGGCATAAAAAACGTAATGCTCACACCCGGCAACCACGATGTTGGCGGCAGTAAAGAGGCAACTCTCGCCTACTATCTCGAATCTATGGGCGAAGCATATTTTCAAAACGATATCGACAGAACAATGTTCTCCAAGGGTGCGCGCCACTGCAAAATAGGCGACATTCACTTCTTCTTCCTCGAGCCCACACAATACAGCAATAATTGCCCCTATGACAAAGATGTTCTCAAATGGCTCGACGATTCTCTTAAAGAAATAACAACGGAAAACCCGAATGCTTACGTTTTTCTTTTCACACACCCCATGCCCTATAACAACTGCTACGGCAGCGAGCTTTCGGGCGGCAGCTGGTACACCACGTACCTTACCGATACTCTTTCCAAATATCCGCAGGTGGTAACATTCGGCGGTCATCTTCACTTCCCCATAAACGATGAACGCTCTATTATGCAAACATCGTTTACCTCGCTCGGCTGCGGCTCCGTGAGCTACCTCGCTATCGAGCGCGGCTACAGCAATATGGCAAGCGCAACCGTGC
>JAFTNI010000035.1 GCA_017451975.1 Clostridia bacterium | reverse complement strand
GCAGGTCTTTACCGCGAAATTCTTCCCGGCGAAGGCTTCTTCGGCAAAAACGTATATGAAGAAACAGTCGACGAAAACGGCAAAAAATGCTACAATCCCGTTCCCGCAGAGCTTCTTGCAAACAAAGAATGGGTTAAGGAAAAGGTAGCCGATAAGAAGCTCAAAACGGCTGACGGTAAGAGAATTCTCTATGACGGACGTACAGGCGAGCCCTTCGATAACCCCGTAACGGTTGGTATCATGTACTACCTCAAGCTCCACCACCTCGTTGACGATAAGATCCACGCAAGAAGCACAGGTCCTTACTCCCTCGTTACACAGCAGCCTCTCGGCGGTAAAGCGCAGTTTGGCGGCCAGCGTTTCGGTGAAATGGAAGTTTGGGCGCTCGAAGCTTACGGTGCTGCCTACACGCTTCAGGAAATCCTTACTGTTAAGTCGGACGACGTAACGGGCCGTGTTAAAGCATACGAAGCAATCGTTAAAGGCAAAAATATTCCCACACCGGGTATTCCCGAATCCTTCCGTGTTCTTGTTAAAGAACTTCAGTCGCTCGCTCTTGACGTTCGCGTGCTTGACGATGAAGGCAACGAAATAGAACTTTCTCAGCTCTGCGAAGAAGAGGAAGAGGAAACAAGAAGCGTTTCCGCCGACGACGTAGGCAAATCTGTCGAAAGCTCTGAGGACGCAAACAACGTTACAATTCTCGACGACTTGCGCGACCAGATGGACCTTGGCGACGAAGACTATGACGACGAAGACGATGAAGAATACGACGATGACGAAGATTACGACGAATTCGAAGACGATGAAGGCTACGAAGAATACGACGATGCCGACAATTACGAAGAATGATAAGTGAGGGGAAATTAATGAGTAAGAACATTTTTGACTCCATTAAAATAGGTCTTGCATCTCCCGAAATGATAAGATCCTGGTCTTTCGGCGAAGTAACAAAACCCGAAACGATCAACTACAGAACACTTCGCCCCGAACGCGACGGCTTGTTCTGCGAAAAAATATTCGGACCGACAAAAGACTGGGAATGTCTTTGCGGTAAATATAAACGTGTTCGCTATAAAGGAAAAGTTTGTGAAAAATGCGGCGTTGAAGTAACAACGAAGAAGGTTCGCCGCGAAAGAATGGGCCACATCGAGCTTGCTGCTCCCGTTTCCCACATCTGGTATTTCCGCGCTATTCCTTCGAGAATGGGTCTTCTTCTTGATATTTCGCCCAGATACCTCGAAAAAGTTCTCTATTTCGCACAGTACATCGTTCTCGATCCCGGTAACACTCCTCTTGAAAAGAAGCAGCTTCTTTCCGATAGCGAGTACCGCGATTTCTACGAAAAATACGAAAATGACTTCCGCGTTGGCATGGGCGCGGAAGCCATCAAGGAGCTTCTTGCAGAGCTTGACCTCGAAGCGCTTTCCAAAGAGCTTCGCGATGAGCTTGAAAAGGCTCAGGGCCAGAAGAAGCTTCGCATAATCAAAAGACTCGAGGTTGTTGAATCCTTCCGTAAATCCGGCAACCGCCCCGAGTGGATGATACTCGACGTTGTTCCCGTTATCCCCCCGGATATCCGTCCTATGGTACAGCTCGACGGCGGCCGTTTCGCAACGTCCGACCTTAACGACCTTTACAGAAGGGTTATCAACAGAAACAACCGTTTGCGCAAGCTCATGGAGCTTTATGCGCCCGAAATCATCATCCGTAACGAGAAGCGTATGCTTCAGGAAGCCGTTGACGCACTTATCGACAACGGCCGCCGCGGTAAATCCGTAACAGGCGGTTCTTCCAACAGACCTCTCAAATCTCTTTCCGAAATGCTCCGCGGTAAGCAGGGACGTTTCCGCCAGAACTTGCTCGGTAAACGTGTTGACTATTCCGGCCGTTCCGTTATCGTTGTAGGCCCGACACTTAAAATTTACCAGTGCGGTCTTCCTAAAGAAATGGCGCTTGAGCTCTTCAAGCCCTTCGTTATGAAACGTCTTGTTGAAACACAGAACGCTTCCAACATCAAAGATGCAAAGAAGAAAGTAGATAAGGCTTCCAACGAGGTTTGGGATGCACTTGAAAACGTTATCAAGGACCACCCCGTTCTTCTTAACCGTGCACCTACACTTCACCGTCTTTCTATTCAGGCATTTGAGCCCGTGCTTGTAGAGGGCAGAGCTATTAAGCTTCACCCGCTTGTTTGCGCAGCGTTCAACGCCGACTTCGACGGCGACCAGATGCCTGTTCACATTCCGCTTTCCAGCGAAGCGCAGGCAGAGGCTCGTTTCCTCATGCTTTCCGCTAACAACTTCCTTAAGCCTGCCGACGGTAAGGCCGTAACCGTTCCTTCTCAGGACATGGTGCTTGGCTCCTACTACCTCACGATAGACAAAGCAGGCGAGCCCGGCGAAGGTAAGATTTTCCGCGACTTCGACGAGGCTATGATGGCTTACGAAAACGGCCAGCTCGGTATCCACGCACCCATCAAGGTTCGCGTTACAAAGGAAATCGACGGCGTAGTTCATACGAAGCTTATAAATGCAACACTCGGCCGTCTTATTTTCAACAAGCCCATTCCTCAGGACCTCGGCTTCGTTGACAGAACAGACCCCGATAAGCTCCTCGACCTCGAAGTTGACTTCACAACGGCGAAGGGCGAGCTTGGTAAGATAGTTGACCGCACGATCAAGCTCCACGGCCCCACGGTCATGGCAGAAGTGCTTGACGCTATCAAGTCCAACGGTTACAAATATTCCACAAGAGCTTCCATCTCCATTTCCGTTTCCGACATGGTTGTTCCTCCTCAGAAGAAGGAACTCATTCACGAAGCAGAGCTCAAGGTAGAGAAGATTGCAAAGGATTACCGCCGCGGTCTTCTTTCCGACGATGAAAGATACAGAAGCGTTATCTCCGTTTGGGAGAAAACGAACAAGGACGTTACAGAAGCGCTCCAGAAAGGCCTTGACAGATACAATCCTATCAAGATGATGAGTGACTCCGGTGCCCGTGGTTCTATTTCCCAGATGAAACAGCTTGCCGGTATGCGTGGTCTTATGGTGTCCACCTCCGGTAAAACAATGGAGCTTCCTATTAAGAGTAACTTCCGTGAAGGTCTTAACGTGCTTGAGTACTTCATCGGTGCGCGTGGTTCACGTAAAACTCTTTCGGATACAGCTCTTAAAACAGCCGACTCCGGTTATCTTACACGCCGACTCGTTGACGTTTCCCAGGAAGTTATCGTTCGAGAAAAAGACTGCGGAACAACAGAAGGTATTTGGGTATACGACCTTGTTGACGGTGACGAAACGATCGAAAAGCTCGAAGAAAGACTTCCCGGCAGAACACTCGCAAGCGACGTTGTTGTCGGCGGCGAAGTTATCGCAAGAGCAGGCGACCTTCTTACGGCAAACGACGCGAAGAGAATTGCTGATTCCGGCGTAGACAAAGTTCACGTTCGTTCCATTCTCAGATGTAAATGCCGCCATGGTATCTGCGCTAAGTGCTACGGTACTGACCTTGCAACAGGCAAGCTTGTTGCAGCGGGCGAAGCGGTTGGTATAGTTGCTGCTCAGTCTATCGGTGAACCCGGTACGCAGCTTACGATGAGAACGTTCCACACAGGTGGTATCGCAGGTTCCGATATTACGCAGGGTCTTCCCCGTGTTGAAGAAATCTTCGAAGCACGCAGACCTAAGAAAACGGCAACTATTGCAGAATTCTCCGGTAACGTTCGCATTCAGGATGCAAAACGCTCCAGAAACGTTATCATCACGGGTGACGACGGTGAAGACCACGTTTACCCCATTCCTTACGGCACAAAGATACTTCCCGCAGATGGTTCCTACATCATACGCGGTGAGCTTCTTACAGAAGGTAACCTTGCTCCCGCAGATATTGCAAGAGTTCAGGGCCTTGAAGCCGCATACGACTATATCACACGCGAAGTACAGAGAGTGTACAAGAGCCAGGATATCAAGATCAACGATAAGCATATCGAGGTTATCGCTCGCCAGATGACACGTAAGGTTCGCATCGACGAAAGCGGTGACACAGATCTTTTGTTCGGTTCTATCGTTGACATTATGGAATTCGGCGATGAAAACAAGAGAATTCAGGACCGCATCGATGCAGGCGAAAGAACACTCCGCCTTGCAGAATGCACGCCTATTCTTCTCGGTATCACGAAAACAGCTCTCCAGACGGAATCCTTCCTTTCCGCAGCTTCCTTCCAGGAAACAACAAAAGTTCTTACGGAAGCCGCTATCAAGGGTAAGGTTGACCACCTCATCGGTCTTAAAGAAAACGTTATCATCGGTAAACTCATCCCCGCAGGTACGGGCTTGCAGAAATACCGCGATATCGAAGTTAAGAAGGTTGAAAAAACTGACGATGAAGACGCTGCAAACGAAACAGCCGCAGTTTAATTCTGATATTCAAGCCGCAAGCTGCAAAGCTTGCGGCTTTCTGCTGGGGTAAGATTATGAAAACACACAGAATGAACCTTTTAAAAGAGCCGTATATTGAAATAAAAGAGGGCAGAAAAACGGTGGAAATGCGCCTTTACGATGAAAAGCGGCGGGGAATAGCCGCGGGCGACCTGATAATTTTTTCGTGCATGGCGCTTGATGGCGAAGAAATATGCACGGAAGTGCTGGCTACTTATATATATGAAGATTTCCACAGCCTTGCGGAAAACTATGCGCCCGAAAGCCTTGGCTTTCCGGGGAGCACGCCTGCGCATATTTCAGATTATATGGAAAAGATATACGGCAGGGAAACAGTGGAAAAGTACGGCGCTTTTGCCATAAAAATCCTTTTGAAAAAATAATTTGCCGATTTGAACAAAAAAATCTTAAAAATTTTAAAAAAACAACAAAAATATAGTTGACAAAAATGCATTTTGGTGATAAAATATGTAATACGTGACTATGTGTAAACAATATGAGATGTTTTTGTCACGAACAAATGAAAGGAAGCATATTTAAGATGTCATCCGAAGGCCCTCAACAGCCTATGTTAGTGGCGGGACTGACACAGTCCAAAAAGCTTATCAAGGTAGGTATGGCTTCATCGGCTTTCATTGCAAAAGATGCCGACGCTAAAATAATCAATCTTGTTGCCGAGCTTTGCCGCACGCACGGCGTGCCCTACAACGAAGCAAAGACAAAAAAAGAACTCGGCATAATGTGCGGAATCGACGTAGATTGCGCCGTTTGCGTAACAATTAACTAATTTTTTGATATTTTCCTGTTTCCGAAGTGCGTTTCGGAAAAATGGATTATATAAACATTTATCTATTAAAAAAAGAGGAGGTGCACTATGCCAACCTTTAACCAGCTTGTACGCTCGGGTCGTGAAAAACGCGAGTATAAGTCCAAGTCCCCTGTACTTCAGAAGAACCTCAACACTCTTACGAAGTCCTACACGGAACTCTCTGCTCCCCAGAGACGCGGTGTTTGCACAAAGGTTACAACGACAACACCGAAGAAGCCTAACTCCGCTCTTCGTAAAATTGCCAGAGTAAGACTTACAAACGGACTTGAAGCAACTTGCTATATCCCCGGTATCGGACACAATCTTCAGGAGCACTCTGTAGTTCTTATCAGAGGCGGAAGAGTACGTGACCTTCCTGGTGTACGTTATCACATTATTCGTGGTACGCTTGATACACAGGGCGTTGCTGACCGTAAGCAGAGCCGTTCCAAATACGGTGCTAAACGCGGTAAGAAAGCAGCAAAATAATTTAGCTAAAAAAGGTAAAACTTAAAAGATGTCTAATCGCGTGCTACGTGCATTTTGAATAGATAAAATGTTTATACCCGCCCTTCGGCGAGGACAAACTCTCTTTCAAAATCCCACTTGAGCATGACGGGAGGAAAACTTTCGAGTACCTATGAGATTCATTTTATGTGAAGGAGGGAAGACAACTGCCTAGAAGAGGTCAAATTTCTAAAAGAGACGTATTGCCGGATCCTATGTACGGTTCCAAGCTTGTAACAAAGCTTATCAACCAGGTTATGGAAGACGGTAAGAAGGGTGTTGCACAGAAGATCGTTTACGAT
>JAFTNI010000034.1 GCA_017451975.1 Clostridia bacterium | reverse complement strand
GGCATGGCTTTTCGAAGGTTCTCGCGGCGGTATGTGTGCGGATTTTCCGGGCAATAAAAAATCAGGAGTATAAACTCCTGATTTTTTTAATTAATTACCCATAACGTAAGTTATAAATGCTTCTGCCGCTTCTACGCTGTATATACCCTGCGAGTTTATGGGGAATTTGGCTTTATAAACGGTATCGTCGCCTTCTATGCAATATTCCAGCGTCGCCATGCAAGTTATAAAGTCGTATTTTGAAATATTTTCCATATTCTTAAGCGCGGGCACGCAATAAATCACGCTCTTTTTACCCGCTTCTACTTTATAAAGGGTAGTTCCGTCTATTTTTCCAAGCTCTTCCGTCATAACGCCGTTAACCGAACCGCCGTTTGCATCGGATGAAGTTGTTTCAACTTCTGCGCAAAGCTTTGCGTTTTTCGCATCAAGGAAATCGCTGAAATAGAAATTCTTTATATAAATATCTTCTTGTGCGTTCGTTACGCTGAAAGAAAATTCCTGACCCATTTCCAAAGAAGCGCCCGATATGGTAAGCGGACCGTACATATACGTGCTTCTGTCATTATAGTTTTTATTATGGTAATATTTAATAGGAAATTCAAAATCAACCGTGCGCTCTTTTCCGTCTACTTTCAAAACCACGCTGTTTATATTTACGGAATAATTGCCGTCTTTAGAAGACGTATCCTTCAAAATCGTGTTCACTTTAAAATGGTATGCGTGAAAATAATTGCCGTCCTTTTTCACTTGGTCAGCCGCTTCAAAAGTTCTCTTCTTAAATTCTACGTCGCGTATATTTTCAAGACCTGTGCCTTCAAAGCGCACGAATTCAACTTCCGTTTTTTCAGATATTGAAATCATATTCAAGGAAAAGCCCATAGATTCCGAAGAGTAATCAATATCTATTTTCACACCATCGGAAACCACTATTACTTCATCACCCGTATTTCCGCAAGCGCAGAAAGCCAACGCAAAAGCGAAACACAGTATAATAGAAATAATTTTTTTCATAATTAAATCACCTTCCAATTTTATATATTTTTGTTTTTTTTATTTTGTTTTTCATTTAGCCATTGGTAACACCTCTTTACTATTTCCCAATTTTACCATAGCATAAAATTGCATTTTTAGCCTTTTTAAAACAAGTAAATATTTTATGAACATATATGCCTTCCGCGGTCATCCTAGAGCAGGGCCACGCCAGATTCTTCGCTTCGCTCGAGAATGACACCTAACGGTGTCGGCGTGGCTTTGCGAAGGACCTCGCGCGGTATATGTGCGCCCGTTTTGCGGGACGGAAAACCCGTCCCCTACATTGGTGCGGCATTCAACCATATTCACAGCTCTTTTGAGCCCTTCATATATTAGTACATATATAAAAATCAAAATTCTTCAAAATAAAATAAAAAAATGCAAAAATATTCTAAATTTCTGCATTTTTCATTTTTATTCAATTTTTCACCACAATATTTTCTATAATTTTCACCAAATCATCCTCGGAAAGTATTTTTGTAGAATTAATATTTAATGCGTATTTACCGTCATTCCAAAGATAGTGATATGATGTATCAAAAAAGCGGCAATAAACTTCTATCTCGCCGTATGTAAATATCGTGGTATATCCTTCTTCAATATCAAATCCATATATATTATAATCTAAAGTATTTTGACGAAAAGATATCGTATCTCCATCGGTGTTTTCATATATATAATAAACACTTATTTTACGTATTTGCTCATTTATTTTTTCGTAACCTTTTGGAACATACGCAAGCTCATACGGCTCCGTTATTCCTTCACTAGGATTATGTTGCCCATCATCATAAGTTATTCCTATAAACTCATCATATATTTCCTCAACAAAATCTCTGATTTCATCTCTGTAAATATACGCAACAGTGCAACCTGTAAGCAACAATGCCGCCGCAACTATAATAGCAATCAATGCTTTTTTGCTCAATTTCTTTTTGGGGCGGTATACGTTTCTGCCTATAATTTTCTGCATCTTGTCATAGTGTTTCTGTGAGCAAACGGCATTTTCTTCGCATTCAGCCAGTTCTTCATCGTATTTTTGCGCCATTGCCTCTGATAGCGCTTTTTTAAACAATTCTCTTTCATTATTATTCATTGTTTAAATCACCTCACTTATCAGTTCCAAAAGCAATCGTTTGCCTCTTGCAATTCTTGTATAAACCGTTTTTTCGGAAATACCCATTAATCCTGCTATTTCTTTTACGCTCATATCCTCGCTGTAATGGAAAAGCAACGTTATGCTGTACTTTTCATCCATATGCTTGATTTTATCAATTACCATATCATAAGTTTCCTTGATTTCGATTCTTTCGAAAAAATCATCATCAGAAATAACCTCTTCGTGGCTCTCGATATCATCAAAATACTTATGTTCTTTTATAGCGTTTTTGCTTTCATTTGCAACAATGGATAATACGTATGCTCTCAACTCTTTTTCAGAAACCTCAAAATTAATCGAATTTATGTATTTAGATATTTTTACAAAAGAATTCTGCACGACGTCTTCCGAATCCAATTCATAATTCGGCAATCCCGCCTTTTTAAGGCGATATCTGGCAAGTTTTATCATATCGTCGTGATACGTGTTATAAAGATAAATAATCCTGCTATGATTACTTTCATCGGTTATAGATAATAAAAAGCTTAACATTAGAATCCCCCCTGACCATATTTTAATATTTTAACATATTTTTTGCATATTTGTCAATGTTTTTGATTATTTCATAAATTTTACCATAAAGTACATTTTTGCACGCTGTAGAGGCGTAAAATAGCCTTCCCCTCGCATCAGCGTTAGGGGAAGGCTCTCTCTTTAACCTGTTTCAGCGCAATTTCCTATGTCACGAAAAAAGACCGCATATGCGGTATTTTTCCTATTAACTTAAAATTCGCCTGCTATCATTCTGTCGAGTATATCTGCCGCAGTGGCAACGAAGCGAACGCAGGGGCGCACGCGGTAATATTCCTCTGTGCGTGCGCTTGGCGTGGGCTTGGAATCAAGCTTGAGCGTTACCAGAAGCTCGCGGCAGGTTATCGTGCCGTGCTCGCGCTTAAATTCCGCCGCCATTTTCTGTATGCGCTCGTAGTGCTCCTTTTTCGGTGCGTCTGTGGAAATATCGGTATACCCCTTCAGCACGCCCGCCACCATAAACATAGCGGAGCAAGCGCCGCAGGTTTCGCGCATTCTGCCCATGCCGCCGCCAAACGAGGAAGCAAGCATAAGCGCTTCCTTTTCGCTATAGCCCGTAACGTCGCAAAACGCGGCAAAAACCGCCTGAGCGCAGTTATAGCCCGCGCGGAAATATTCAATAGCTTTTTCTCTGTGTGTCATTTTATTGCCCTCCCAGGTAAATTTCGGTCAAATATATAGCGCTATATTCCCATGTGTTGAAAGAAAGCAACGTCACGCCGTCGCTCGCGAGTGTAAACGAAAATGTTCTTAAATATTCGTCTGACGTGCCTTCGCCAATGTCGTAATCTATAAATTTATAATGCTCTGCCACGTTGCCGCTTGCGTTTATTTGCTGAACCCAGTATAAGTGGCCGCCGTAAAGCTCCAGTGTATCGCGGTAGGCATACACGTTTTCGGGAAAAGTGGCAATAATTTTCACCTTGCCGTTTTTCGCGTTCACCGTGCCGATATACTCGCCTTCACCGTCGCGGTAGTATAATGCGTATCCGCCATTTTCTGCATCGTACGCGCAGCCGTAAACAAATTCCACGCCCGAAGCAAGCGGTATGCTCTCGCGCTTGCCGCTTGCAAGGTCTGCCCTTATAAGCTCGGCTTTACCCTCGCCGCCCGCAGAAACGAGCAAAACTCCGCCGTCTACCGAAAGGCTCGTGCAGGAGCTTTCGCCGCGGTATTCAAGCTCAAGCGCGCAGGAAAGCGCGCCCGAGTCAAGGTCGTAGCGCATAACGGCGGCTTTTTCCGCCGCGTAGTCTATGTGTGCAAAATACACGCTTTCGCCCCACACGCCCACGTTTGCGGGCGCAAAGCCCGCCTCTGTGCTCACACTGAAAACCTGCTCTGCTTTGCCGCTTTCGGCGTTATAAACCATAAATTTCGTGCCTTCGCCGCCTATTTCCGACCAAGCGGCAAGGCGCTCGTTTGCCTCGAAAAACCATATGTCCACGCCCGATGCTGCGTATACATCCTTGGTATTCAGGTAATCGCTCCCCACGGCAAGCGTAAAGCTTGTGCCAAGGTAAATTCCCTTCAGCAAATACCATTTTTCGCCCGCGTTCACGGCTTTAACGGGTGCGTTTTCCACGGGGTAGGCATACCACGCGTTTTCACCGTTTATTTCATAAAGCTTGCTCTTTTCGCCGCACGAGCAAAAAACAAACGCAAGCACGAGCAAAAAACAAACAGCGCAAAATAATTTCTTCATATATAATCTCCTCAAATATATGTTACCTTCATATTCTATCATAAACGGCAAAAAAAATCTATATTATCCGCTAAATTTACTATTTTAAAAATACCCCGTTCTGCCTGTTGATTTTTTATATAATTTTTGGTATTATTATATATATAAAGAATATATTTTAATCCCTCGGCAAAACGAAAGGAGAAGAGGCATGAAAAAAATCATACCATTAATAATAATTTCCGCACTTTTGGCGCTTTGTCTTTTCTTGCCAGCCTTCGCAGCCTCCGCGCCGGAGGTAAGCGTTACGGCAAGCATTGGCAGCGAAAGCGCAAGCATCACCGCGCGTGACGGCATTTTCTACCTCCCCGCCGCAGTAGATACAGAAAAGCTTTTGCTTTCCTTCGAAGGCGAGCTTTCATATAAAAATGCAGACGGAAGCATGAGCGGCACGCTAACCGCAGGCCAAACGCTCGACCTCACCAAGGCAAAAACGGCAGACGAGCGCGGTGTACCCTGCTTTAAGCTCACACTTACGCAAAACGGCGCAAGCGCCGATTTCACCTTTTACAGCGACGAAAGCCTTGCAAGCGTTTTCGTTTCCACATCTAAGGGGCTTCCCTATATAGAACAAAGCAAGGAAAACCGCGATAAAGGCGCGAAAATAACCGTTGTGAACGAAAACGGCAGCGTGGAATACAGCGATACAGCCGCAAGCACCGAAAGCGAAATAAAGGGACGCGGTAACGCAACCTTTGGCTACTACAAAAAACCTTACCAGATAAAGCTGGCAGAAAAAACGGCTCTTCTCGGCATGGATAAAGCAAAAACGTGGATTTTGCTTGCCAATTACACAGACCAATCGGCGCTGCACAACGCGCTTGCCTTCAAGCTTGGCGAGGCGCTCGGCGTGCCGTACAACATAGAGTATAACTTCGTAAACCTTTATATCGACGGCGAATACCGCGGTCTTTACATGATCTGCGAAAAGGTGCAGGTAGATTCCTCACGCGTAGACATAGCAGACCTGGAAAAAGCAACGGAAAAAGCCAACGAGGACGTTGAGCTCGACGAGCTTGGCACGACGAAAGTGACAAACAATTACCTCACGCAGGTGACGATAATTACGGAATACCAATATGCAAACGTTCCGAAAAGCCCCGAGGATATAACGGGCGGCTACCTTGTGGAGCTGGATAACAACTACGGCACGCGCGAGCCCTGCTACTTCAAAACGGCAAACGGCAACGTTTACGTTGTGAAATCGCCCGAATACGCCAGCCGCGCCGAGGTGGAATATATAGCACGCCTTTTCGCCAATATGGAGGAGGCGCTCTATTCCGAAACGGGCTATAACAGCAGAAACGAGCATTTCAGCAAATACATCGACGTAGAAAGCTTCGCTGCCGTTTACACGGTTCAGGAGCTTATGAAAAACTGGGATGCGTATACCTCCAGTATGTTCTTCTTCAAGGATGCAGACGAAGGCGATGTGCAATCTAAAATTTACATGGGCCCGCTTTGGGACCTCGATAACACGCTCGGCAACATCAATTTCAATAAAGAATACGGCACGGATACATCTTACCTCTGGGCGCAGAACGGCGTTTTCCAGAACTATGTGCGCACATTTGCCAAAAATCTTATGAAGCACCGCAGCGTGCAGGAAGTAAACGTGGAAATCTATGCAAAGGCATATAGCGAGGTGCAAACCTACCTTTCCGCAGACGGCTGGTTCCGGCAGATGAGCGAAAAAATCTATTCCTCCGTTATGATGGACAGAACTCGCTGGGAAATGTACGATCCCGACCGTTGGCTTTTAAGCTCCTACGGCTATAAATTGAGCGTTAAATTCGTTCAATTTGCCGAATACGGCGAGTGGAATGATGCTGCAAACACAACGGCGCTCGGCTTCATGAGATATTACCTCTCTGAGCGCGCCGAAGCGCTGAAGGAAACCCTCGGCAAGGTGACAGCCGAGCCCCCGAGCTCCAACGTTACGCTCGGCACCACGGCTACTACTGCTACTACGGGCACTACCGCAACTACGAGAACTTCGGCAACAACCGCCACAACGGCTACAACTCAAGCAACAGCAACGCAAACCGCGGCGGCTGCAACGACCGTACCCGCAACATCTAACACAACTACGGGCGAAAACCAAAACCCGGGCTGCGGAGGCGGCTCTGAAGCAGACCCCCTCCTGGCGGGCGGCAGCGTTCTCGCGGCTATGATAGGCGCGAAAGCGGGCGCTTGCTCCGGCAAGAAAAAGAAAGAAACCGACAAAACGGAAGAATAACGAAAGTAAATAGAAAAGAGCAAACACTTGCGCGTGTTTGCTCTGAGCGGATAAGTTGCAAGCTCAAAAATTTCGGCAGAGGATTGTTTCCTCTGCCGATTTGTGTTATAATGAGGTTGGTGAAGAAAATGAATAATAAAAAAGAATTACCGCAAAGAAAGCATACCGGGCTTGATAATTATGATTATGGATCTGTAGGTGCATATTTTGTTACTATATGTACTCAAAACAGAAAGTGCGTGCTATCTCGCATCGTAGGGCGTGGGCTTGCTCCCGCCGTTTTTGCGGGTTGTCGAGGGCGCCAACCCCTACGGTGGTACAAAAATCTCAGCCGTGTCCGTAGGGGCGAACTGTGTTCGCCCGCCTCTATGGCTTCCCCTGCATCAGCTTAGGGGAAGCTGGCACGCATAAGCGTGACTGATGAGGTGTACCATCGCTTTTAATTTAAAATTTTCACTTTTACAATAATAACGAAAGAACACCTCATCCACCGCAAACCGAGAACCCGTCCCCTACGGTGGTACAAAAACAAAACGAGGGCTTTCGCCCCCGCTTCGTTATGAAAGGTAAATGTTCAAGGAGAATAAAATTCCTATACCTTTTAATCTTTTGCTGTTCATATGCTTTATCCTCCTTGTATTAATTTATTAATTTTCTGTTTTTATTAATCCATTGTTACGGTAAAGAAGCAGCTGTCTTTTACGATTTTTCCTTCTGCATCTTTAACATCAGCATAAATTTTGCAGTCAAAAATGTACGTTCCATTTCTGAGTTTCGTATAAACTGCACCGTCTTTTTCAAAGCCTGCGTAATCATTGCCATAAATAGTCTTGAATTTCGCTTCTATAGCAGCATAGAATTTATCCATATTTATATTGGAAAGATCTACATTTTTCATTTCGCCGATATGATATCCCATATAACAATAAAATTCCCCACTGTGTTTCATAGTTATAGTTACATATTCAAATGTTTCGATTCCGTTGACAAATCTAGAAAATTTAAAAGTATATCCCAACAGTCCATTATCCGCTTCACTAGACAAGGTGTAATTTTCGGGATCATCAGTATAACCGCCTTCAAGGAAGTTTTTGTATGCAATCCCATAAAGTTCACCTCTTGTCAATTTTACGCTATCCGTTTCCGAAAGACGATTAAAAGAAAAATATTCACATTTTCCCGTTTCTTCATTTACCATAAATGTTATATTTTTGCCATTAGATGTTCCTGTATATCTTATAGTAGGCGCAGTATAATCAGATTCATTTAATGTTTCTTTATATTCCCCTGTCCATGTCTTTCCCAAAAGAGTTATTGTTTTAGAGGTTCCAATTTTATTTTCATCCACATAAGGATCTCTTGCCTTGTTAAGTTCCAATTCTATTTTATGCGTTCCGGGCTGTTCACCAGCATGCACGCTGCTTTCATACACTGTAAAATTAACCTCATCGCCCGGCACAGGTGCTACCGTGCCCGCCGTTGTGCCGCCATCTACAAAATTATTATTTGCAAAGTGGTTTGCCACGGGAATTGCCGCAAGCGCGAAAGCCGCGCACGCCGCAACCGCTATTATCGGCTTAAAATTAAACTTCTTTTTCATAGTTTTTTCCCTCGCTTCTTCAATATATTTTTCGTCTATTTCGCCAAGAGCTTCTAAAAATCTTTCTGCTTTTGTTTTTTTCATACCTCTATCCCTCTTTCCTTTAAAAATTTTCTCATTTTCTCCCTTGTGCGCACAAGGCGCATGGAAACGTTGCCCTTGCTCATGCCCAGGTCGCGGGCAATTTTCTCGTAGCTTTCCGAAAACCAATATCTCCGCATAAAAACCTTGCGGTTATCGGGCGTGAGAGTATCTAAAAACTCCTCTATAACCCTCGCAAGCTCCCTTTGCTCGGCTTGGCTTTCCACCGTTTCCTCACCTGGTAAATAATCTTCCAGCTCCGTGAGCAGCTCGCAGAAAGTGGCGCTCCTTTTTTCCGCCGTGTTTCTGGTGAGCCTTTTCATGGATAAATTTCGCACAATTTTATATAGGTAAGCAGCAAGGAAAACGGGCTTTTCAGGCGGAACAGCGTTCCACAGCTTGAAATATGCATCGTTTACACATTCTTCCGCATCCTCGTCGTTACCCAAAATATCTTTTGCGATTTTTCTGCAAGTAGCGCCGTATTTTTCGTCAATTACAGAAATACTTTCTTCCGCGCGCAAAAAAAGCATTTCTATTATTTCTTCGTCGCCCATATTTTTCCTCCTTTCACTATATAAGTACCATTTTACACGAAAAAACAACTCCCGTATAGAAAATTTTTTTATCTTTTTGCAAAAAATTTGTGCCGTTTTTGCGGGATGGAAAACCCGTCCCCTACGGTGATGCGGGAATTTCGACTGTATTCCCCCGCCAAAACAAAAACCGCAGATAAATCTGCGGTTTCGTATTATTATTTTTTCTTCCACATTGAAGGTGTAAAGAGCAAAAGCAAGGGGAAAATTTCAAGCCTGCCCAGAAGCATTGCAAAGGAAAGCAGTATCTTTGCGGGTATGGAATACGCCGCAAAGCCGGACATGGGGCCAACCTCTGCAAGACCCGGGCCAATATTGTTGAAGCAAGCCGCGGTTGCCGTGAAGTTCGCTTCGAAGCTAAAAGGCTCGAGCGAAAGTAAAAGGAAGATCACAAGGAAGATTATAAAGTAGAATGCAAAATAAAGGCTTACGGAGTTTATCGTTTTTTCGTCGACCTTTTTGCCTTCAAACTTAACACCCGAAACAGAGCGAGGATGAAGCATTTTTCTTATATCCTTGAAAACCGTTTTGATAGCTATTATAAAGCGCGAAATTTTTATACCGCCTGCAGTGGAGCCTGCGCAGCCGCCCACGAACATCAGCACAACGAGCAGCGCTTTGGAAAAGCCGGGCCACAAGTTGAAATCCACGCTGGAGTAGCCTGTTGTGGTAATAATAGAGGCAACCTGAAAGAACGCATGGCGCAACGCCTCTGCTGCGTCGCTGTACATAGGTAAAATATTTATAGTAATAACAATGCCTGAAAACAGAACTATTATGCCGTATACCCAAAGCTCCGTGCTTTTCACTGCTGTTTTGAACTGCTTTATAAGTATAAGGTAATAGAGGTTGAAGTTAACGCCGAAAAGCAGCATAAATATGGTAATGACCCACTGAAGGTATGCGTTGTAGCTTCCCAAGCTATCTGCCTTTATGCCGAAGCCGCCCGTACCCGCCGTGCCGAAAGAGTGAACAAGGCTTTCAAAAACGTCCATACCGCCGAAATGCAGAAGCACGACCTCTACCGCCGTTATTACCATATATATAATGTAAAGTATTTTTGCCGTATCTCTAATCCTCGGTACGAGCTTACCGACTATAGGGCCCGTCATTTCCGCGCGCATGATATGTATGTTTCTGCCCGTGTCCTGCGGCAAAATAGCCATTATAAACACAAGCACGCCCATACCGCCCAGCCAATGTGTAAAGCTGCGCCAG
>JAFTNI010000033.1 GCA_017451975.1 Clostridia bacterium | reverse complement strand
GTTTTCGTTTTTCTTATCTCAGTAAAGCACGAAGGCGCGTGGCACTTCGTCTGTAGCCGTGGTGAGCACGCCGCTTTTTTCCTTTTCGGAGAGGTATGCGCGCGTCGTTTTGGAAACCGTAGCCGTATCGGCATCGAATATGCCGATAACGTCGCGCGTGCGTACGATTTTATTATTTCCTATATGAAGGTACATATTTTTCATAGTTATTTTTTTACCGCGGTCATCTTGAGCGCATCAACATTTTACCGTTGCGAAGCCGAAACCCGCAGGGCAAACGGCAGTATACAGATTTTTTTCACTCTTCCCTGAACGTGCCGTGCTCGACATATATTTTCTTCGCTTCGCTGCCGCTTATGGCTTTATCGAAATCGCTTTCCGCGCAGGAGGTGATTATAACCTGCCTGCCCGCAAGGCGGGAAAGTATATATTTCTTGCGCTCCGAATCAAGCTCGGAAAGCACGTCGTCAAAAAGAAACACAGGCAGTTCGCCGCTTCGCTCGCGAGAGATTTCCCCCTCTGCGAGCTTCATGGCAAGAGCTATGCTTCTTTGCTGCCCTTGCGAGCAGAAGAGCTTTGCCGATTTACCGTTTAGCTTTATTTCAAAATCATCTTTATGGCTGCCCGAAAGTGTAACGCCCAGAATTTTTTCTTTTTCCACGTTTACGGCAAACGATTTTCTGTATTTTTCTTCATTTTCTGAAACATCGGTAAGCGCGCATTCGGGGTTTTTTCCAATGCTCGTATTATATTCAAAAGAGATATGCTCTGCGCTTCCCGTCATATCGGCAAGGCAGGAATCTACAATTTCAGCAAGGCGTGAAAGGTATTCCGCACGGACTGAGGTTATTTTAGCCGCGCATGATGCCAGCCTTTCCGAAAGCACGGAAAGGGTGATATCAAAGGAAGCGCCGTAGCTCTGGTAATTTTTCAGAAGCGCGTTGCGCTGCTCCAGAAGCTTGCCGTATTCCAGAAGAGCTGCAAGGTACGAGGGGCTGAGTTGGGAAACCGCACCGTCTATAAACGCGCGGCGCCCCGACGGCTCGTTTTTCACTATACCAAGGTGGTCAGGAAAGAAAAGTACCGCCTTGAAATTGCCTATAAAATCTGCCGCGCGCAGAATTTTAACACCGTTTTTGTACATCTGCTTCTTGGCATCGCGGAAAATACGCATTTCCATTTTATTGGTGCGCTCCTCTGTAGCGTAGGCAATACCCACGCGCGCGTTTTCCTTTTCAAAGCAGACCATATCGCGCTCGCGCGCATGGCGGAAGCTTTTTCCGCCCGCGAAAAGGTAAATTCCTTCAAGCACATTCGTTTTCCCCTGCGCGTTATTGCCATAGAAAATATTCACGCCGCGGCTGAAGGTAAAGGAAACCTTTTCTATATTTCTGAAATTTTCAAAAACAGCGTTCTCCAGGTACATATCAGTTATCTCTCATCTTCATGGGGAGCGCGAGGTAGAGGAATTTCGTATCACCTTCTTCGCTTTCGCCCTCGATAACCATGCTCATAAGAGAGGAGGTGAGCGCAAGGCGGAGCGTGGGCTGGTCTGTACCGCGCAAAATTTCGATAAGATATTTGCAGGCAAAGCCTATTTCAAGGTCGCCGCCCGTTTTTTCCACGGGAATTTCATCGAAGAACTTACCGTTTATGGAAATAGCGGAAATGTGGAGCATCTGGTCTGCAAAATTGAACTTAACAACGCTCTTTACCTGGCCCTGAACTCTATCCTCTGTTACAAGAGAAGCTCTTTCGAGCGCATCTTCAAGTGCGTCGCGGTCTACTTTAACGAAAGTTTTGCTTTCCTTCGGAATAAATCTTTCGTATTCTATATAGTTTGCGTCTACGAGGCGGGAGAACATAACCGTTTCCTTTTCTTCCGTGCCGTATTTCATTTTAAGCGAGAAAATTATGTGCTTTCTCGTAAGGCTGAACTTTATCGGGTCGTCTTTATCTTCAAGAAGGCGGGAAAGCTCGGAAAGAGTTTTGCCGGGAATGATAAAGTAAAGCTCTTCTTCGCCCGTTTTCGAATATATATCTGTTTTCGTATTTACTTCGCGGATAGCAAGGCGGAAGCTGTCGCACGCAACGGCTTTGATTTTATCGGGGTTGATTTCAATGTAAAGGCCAGTGAGCGCAGGTCTTGTTTCGTCGCCGGAAATTGCGAAAGAAGTCTGGTTTATAATTTTACGAAGCAGCTTCTGGGGGAGCGAGAAATGTCTTTCGGGCGAAAATTCGGGAATTTTCGGGAAATCGCTGCCCGGAAGGTAGTGAAGCTGGAACTTGGAACGGCCGGAGGAAACGGTGATTATATTATTTTCGCCCGTTTCAAGCGTAACCTCGCCCGGCATGAATTTTACAATGGAAGCGAGCTTCGCGCCGTTGATTACAAGGCTACCCGGTTCCGCCACGGTTGCGCTGATTTCGATCTTTATACCTTTTTCTATATCGTATGCACAAATCTGACAACGGTCATCGCCAACCGTATTTATATATATGCCCTCTATAACGCTTGTCATCTTTTCCGCAACGCAGCCAAGCGAGCGGGTGATAGCGAGAAGCAAGGCTTCTTTTTCGAATGATGCTTTCATTTTTTCCCCTTTCGATTTTTAAATTTTTCAAAAAATCGTTCTTTTTTAAATAAAAAATAAAAATAAAATAAAATTTTGGTAGTAGTAGTCGCAGTAGAGGCTGCGGAAATTGTGGAAAGAGCCAAAAGCCTTACCACATCTTGTTTTTCGCGCGATCACCACGGGATTTTTCTGCAAATAACCCCGCGGGATTTTTGTGGAACGCGGAAAACTGTATCATACACTTTTCCGCGCGCTTTAACGCTGTGTGGATAAAGCGAAAAAACTCACCTGTGCAAAAGAATAACTTTTGTGGAAAACTTTGGCGCTATGAAGAAAAGTTTGCGGAAAAACGGTATATTTTATGTGAATTTCAGTAGTGGAAACATGGTTTTTCACCCGTTTTAACACAATCGAAAAACGTCGAAAACCCTTGCCACAACTGACTTTTTTGAGTTTTTCACAAAGTTTTCCACACCCTGTGGAAAACTTTTTCTACAAGTGGAGAAGTTTTCGCGCTTTTCTTTGCGGAAAAGAAAAGCTTGCAAAAGAAACGGGTAAGGTTATTCCCGTAAATATAGGCAATTGGGCGCGCTATATGAGCGAAAACTTTAATTTATGAATGCGCACCACTTTGCAGATAGCAGAAAATCTGCATATGGTGAAAATTCGCCGCGGTTCCGAGTAAATTTTGCCAAGGCAAAATTTCCACTCGGGGAGGCGAAAGCTGTTTTTGCCTCTTTTTGCAACTTTTTCTCTTAAAGAGAAAAAGTTGGTAATCAGGTTTGGAATTCGCGTATGAGCGATTTAACCTCGTGCTCGAAGCTTGCATCCACTTCCATATCGTTTTCAACGACGTCGATGGAGGACATCATCGTCGTATGGTCGCGGCCGAATATTTTTGCGATGCTCTGAAGCGACATATCCGTCGCCTTTCTTATAACGTAAACCGCAACGTGGCGCGCCATAGCAACGTCCTTCGTGCGTTTTTTGCCCTTGATTTCCTCGGGTGTTATGTGATATTTCTTCGAAATTTCGGAAATAATTCTGTCTACCGTTACCTCGGGCGATTCCTTACCGCTGAGCACGCCTGCAAGCTGGCTCTTTGCCACCTCGAGCGTAATGGGCTTGTTGGTAACGAAATTGTATGCACCGAGCTTTTTGATAACGCCTTCTATCTGACGTATGTTATTTTTTACGTTTTCCGCAACGAACGTAAGCACCTCGTTGGAAATATCGAGGTTGATAATCATTGCTTTTCTTTTGAGAATTGCCATGCGAAGCTCTGCGTCCGGCGGCTGAATATCTATAATAAGGCCGGATTCAAAGCGGCTGCGCAATCTGTCCTCGAGCTGTTTCATATCCTTCGGCGGTCGGTCGGAGGTGAGAACTATCTGCTTATTGGATTCGTAAAGTGCGTTGAACGTGTGGAAGAATTCTTCCTGTGTTGCCACCTTGCCTGCTATAAACTGAATGTCGTCTATAAGCAGCATATCGGCGCGGCGGTATTTTTCCTTGAAGCCCGCCGTGTCTTTTTTCGCAAGAGCCTCTACCAGCTCGTTTGTGAAGCTTTCGCCTTTTACTATTATAACGTTGTAATCGGGGTTTCTTTTAAGAACCTCTGTGGCTATGGCTTTCATAAGGTGGGTTTTGCCAAGTCCGCTTTGGCCGTAGATGAAAAGCGGGTTGTACGCCGTAGGGTTATCGGCAACGGCGCGGCTGGCTTTATATGCAAACTTATTGGATTCACCTACGACGAAGTTTTCGAAGGTGTAGTTTGCGTCGAAGCTTGTAATGGTTTTTTCTGTTTTGTCGTCGCTGTAAAAGTCATCGCCCGAGCCTGTTTTGCGCAGAATTTCCTGCGGCTTGGGGGATTCCTCGGGTTCATCGAAGCTTGCCACTGCTCTTTCAAGGTCGAAGCCTGTTTCGGCGTATATTCTTACTTTAACGCGGAAACTGAGTATTTCTTCAAGTATTTCCTCCATATCGGGAACGTACTTTTTATTAAGGAGCGAAACAAACCCATCGCGCTGAGTGGTGATGATCGCTATAGAATCATCGAGGTAAACGAGATTGAGGTTGTTGAACCAGAGCTCCATGGCTGCATCGGAATATTTTTTTGAAAGCTGCCCCAAAACTAGCTTCCATATATCTTTGTATGAGTCCATTTAAACCGTCCTTTTTGGGGCAAAAAACACTTGCCCATAGTAATACCTGCATTATACCATAAATTCTTGAAAAATTCAATATGTTTCTTCAAATATATTATAATATTTTATATTAATATATAATAACGCGCGCTGCGCGTAATAATATGGTAGAGTAAGCGGCAAAGCGCGGCTCTTCTGTGCCTTGCAAAATATTGCACGGAAATTGATTTCCTATGAAACAGCAGGCTTGACAACGGCATTAAAAGATGATATTATAAAATAAAATGAAGTATAACTTTCTACTTGTTTTGGAGGAAATTATGAAAAATTTCGATAGAGCTGAAAGACTCAGCAAAGTATCCTACGGTATACGCGGCCCCGTTATGCAGGAAGCGCAGAAAATGATGGCAAGCGGTGTAGATATTCTGAGGCTTAACATAGGCAACCCCGCCGTTTACGGCTTCCGCGCACCCAAGGAGGTTAACGAAGCTTTCGTTAAATGCGTTATGGATACGCAGGGCTACAGCGATTCCAAGGGCTTGCTCTATGCCAGAGAATCTATTCTCAGATATTGCAAAAAGAAAAATATTCCTTGCGAATCCGTTGACGATATCTACACGGGCAACGGCGTAAGCGAACTTATTATAACGACTATGCAGGCGCTTCTCAATGAAGGCGACGAAATGCTCGTGCCCTGCCCCAACTACCCGCTTTGGACAAGTGCTGTTTCTATGTCCGGCGGTAAACCCGTGCATTACATCTGCGACGAAAGCTCCGATTGGCTTCCCGACATCGAGGATATGCGCAAAAAAATCACGCCTAAAACAAAGGGTATTCTCGTTATCAACCCGAATAACCCCACGGGCGCGCTCTACCCCAGAGAAATTCTTGAAAAAATAGTTGAGCTCGCGCGCGAAAACGACCTTATTCTCTTTGCCGACGAAATTTACGATAGACTTATTTTCGACGGCGCTGAGCATACGGCGCTCGCTTCCCTTGCGCCCGACCTTCTCACCATAAGCTACAACGGTCTTTCCAAATCTCACCTTGTTTGCGGCTTCCGTAGCGGTTGGCTCTGCGTTTGCGGCAACAAAAAGGGTAAGGAAGGCTTCCTCGACGGCATAAAGCTCCTTACATCCACCCGCCTTTGCTCCAATGTTCCCGCGCAGGCTATAATTCCCGCGGCGCTCGATGAAACACTCGAATCTTCAAACGCTCTCGTTGCCCCCGGAGGCAGACTTTACGAGCAGAGAGAAGCAGTTTGCCGCGGACTCGGTGCTATTCCCGGAATCAGCTTTGTTAAGCCCAAGGGTGCGCTCTATATCTTCCCGAAGATAGATTGCTCGCGCTACAATATGGAAAACGACGAACAGTTTGCTTTTGAGCTTCTCCGCGAAAAGCACATTCTCGTAACACACGGCGCAGGCTTCAACTGGCCCACGCCCGACCACTTCAGAATCGCATACCTTCCTGAAGCCCCCGTGCTTGAGGAAGCCTGCAAGAAAATTGGCGAGCTTCTCGCATCAAGAGAAAAATAAAAAAGAAAAAAATCTCTCGTGAAAAACGAGAGATTTTTTTCTTTTTATTATCCATTACCCACTTTTTCTTTTTGAAAGAAAAAGTGGCAAAAAGAATCAAAAACCTTGCAGGTTTATCGCTTTATCGGTTCTTATATGAATTAAAACTTCTTTCGCCTCCCCGAGTTGAAATTTTGCTAAGGCAAAATTTACTCGGAACCACGGCGAATTTTTGCGGTTTACAGATTTTTCATCCTCTGCAAAGTGGTGCGCACCCATAATAGAAACATATTCGCGCCTATAGCGCGATTTGCAGTTCGTAAAAAGTCTGTGAAGCGTTACCACGCCTCGCGGTTCCACGGAATTTTACGAGGTACGAGTAGAATCACCGTGGGGAGAGGCGCGATCTTTCAGGCTCTTATTTAAACTGACAAAGCGGTAAAACGGCACGTTTTTTACTTCTTTTTGCAACTTTTTCTTTTAAAAAAGAAAAAGTTGGAGAATAAAAATAAAACATCCTCTGATTTTCAGAGGATTTTTTGCTTAAATTCCAAGGTATTCCGCTTGTTCTGCCGTGAGTGTGTCGAGCCCGAGGTTCATGCTCGCAAGCTTGAGGCTTGCAACCTCTTTGTCGATTTCAACGGGTACTGCATAGAGCTTCGGCGCTTTTCTTTCCGTCGTTGCGAGGTATTCAAGCCCCTTTGCCTGAATAGCAAAGCTCATGTCCATAATTTCTGCGGGGTGGCCGTTGCCTGCCGCGAGGTTGACGAGTCTGCCCTCTGCAAGAAGGTTGATTTTTCTGCCGTCTGCCATTGTAAAGCCTTCTATGCTGGGCTTTCTTTCGCTGTGGGAAACACAAAGAGAGAGAAGGTCGCCTTTGTTTATTTCAACGTCGAAGTGGCCGGAGTTTGCAAGAAGCACGCCATCCTTCATAACCTCGAAATGGCGTTTTACAATAACGTCGCTGCAGCCTGTAGCTGTGATAAAGAGGTCGCCAAGGGGCGCGGCATCGTCCATTTTCATAACGGAGAAGCCGTCCATAGCCGCTTCAAGCGCTTTAACGGGGTCAATTTCCGTTACGATAACGCGCGCACCCATGCCTTTCAGGCGCATTGCAATACCCTTGCCGCACCAGCCGTAGCCCGCAACAACAGCGGTTTTGCCTGCGATAATAAGGTTTGTGGTGTGCATAATGGCATCGAGCGTGGACTGACCAGTGCCGTAGCGGTTATCGAAAAGATGTTTGCAATCAGCATCGTTTACGTCTATCATAGGGTAAAGGAGCGTGCCTGCGCGCTCGCGCTGGCGAAGACGATGGATACCTGTTGTTGTTTCCTCGCAGCCGCCGATGAGGTTTACGCCAAGCTCGCGGTCCTCGCCGTGAAGGAGCGCTATAAAGTCGCCGCCGTCGTCTATCATAAGGTCGGGCTTGCAGGAAAGTGCGCGGCGAAGGCGAGCTGTATAATTTTCCTCGTTGTCGCCGTGTACTGCGTAAACGTGCACGCCGTATTCGGAAAGAGCCGCGGCAACGTCGTCCTGTGTGGAAAGCGGGTTGCAACCTGTGGCGTAAACGTCTGCGCCGCCGTTTTTGAGCACGGTAGCGAGGTAAGCCGTTTTAGCCTCCAAGTGAATGGACATAGAAATTTTCATGCCCGCGAAGGGCTTTGTTTTAATGAAATCCTTTTCAATTGCCGCGAGCGTGGGCATATAATCCTTAACCCAGTTTATTTTTGCATGGCCCGAGGGGGCGAGATTTATGTCTTTTATTTCGTTCATAATTTAAAATTCCTTTCGTTTCTTGTTTTTAAAAGGTGATTCTTTCTGCTTTTTTAACTTTGCCTGTTGCGCCGTCGAGCGTGAAAACCGCGCCATGAGCCGTTATTTTCGTGCCCGAAACCGTGAATTTTACGGGCGTGTGCATACGCAGCTTTTCTACGATGCACTTTGTATCAATGCCGAGCACGCTGTTATCGGGCCCGCACATACCTATGTCGGTGATATACCCTGTGCCGCGCGGCAAAACCTGCTCGTCTGCCGTTTGAACGTGGGTGTGCGTGCCGAAGATGATATCTATTTTGCCATCGAAGAAAAGGCCCATCGCGCGCTTTTCGCTTGTTGCTTCTGCGTGAACGTCAAGCACGGAAATATCGTATTTACCGCGGTTGCGCTCCAGAATTTTTTCAACGGCGGTAAACGGGTCGGCAAGCGGCTCCATAAGAACAACGCCCATTACGTTGATTATAAGAAAGGTTTTGCCTGCCGCTTCGAAAAGCGTGTAGCCGTAGCCCGGCAGTGCGTCGGGGTAATTGGCAGGGCGTATTATATATTTATTTTCATCGAGAAGCGCCTTTGCTTCGTTGTTTTTAAAAACGTGGTTGCCAGTGGTGATAACGTCTACACCGTAGGAAAGCAGCGTATCCATGCTGTACCTGTCTATGCCGCCGTTTTCAGAGGCGTTTTCGCCGTTTGCCACGACGATATCTATGCCGTGCTCGCGGCGGAATTTCCACAGGTTTCGGGAAATATAGCTGCAAGATACGGTGCGCACCACGTCACCCAATGCGAGAAGCTTGATTTCTTTCAAAATTCCCTCCGTAAAATATTGCTTATTATAAATATTTTAACATACGTTGCGGAAAAAGGCAAGATAAGATTAAAAAAAGAACAGGGTTTTGATGGTATACTGCTTTTTTAGGGGGAGCAAGCACCTCTTCCGCGGAGTATATTTCATTCCTCACAAAAACTTTTGTACATATTCAATAAACTTTCTTTTGAAATTTCTTTGCGAATATTGCAAAAATACGGAATAAACACTTGTAAAATTGAAAATAAAATGATATAATCCAAAAATGGGTAGGTGTATTTTTTTACATTAAACCCAAAATCTGAAAAATCAAAGGAAATTTCAAAAATGAGTCTTAGAATTTACGACCTTACGGTGAACTATCTTAAAGACCCGTGCGGCATAGACACTCTGCCCAGGTTTTCTTATAAGATAAGCTCCGATATGAACGGCGACGTACAGAAAAAACGACGCATTTGCGTGTATTCCAAAAGCGAGATCCTCGAGGAGCTTGTGCCCGACGTGTGGGACAGCGGCTGGCAGGAAACAAACGAAACGGTGCTTATTCCTTACGAGGGGCACGAGCTTTTGCCCGTTACCAGGTACTACTGGTCCGTTGAAGTAGAAAACGCAAACGGTGAAAAGGCGGGCTGCTTTGGCGGCACGTTCGTTACGGGTAAGCTTTCCGAGCGCTTTACAGCCAAATGGATAGCCGCAAGGGGCGCAAACAGAAGAACGGAGGGCGCAAACTACCTTCGCAAAAGCTTCACGCTTTCCAAGGAGGTTAAAAGAGCATTCCTTACGATATGCGGCCTCGGTTATTTTGAAAGCTATATAAATGGCGAAAAAACGGGCGACGACCTGCTTTCCCCCGCTTTCACGTCTTACGATAAAGAAACGCTTTATATGCAGTATGACGTTGCGCACCTTCTTCGCAAGGGCGAAAACGTTATAGGCGTTGCGCTCGGCAACGGTTTCTACAACCACTTCACGGAAGATAACTGGAGCTACGATTCCGCAACGTGGCGCAACTTCCCCAAAATGATATGCGAGCTTAAAATTATATACACGAACGGCAAGGTGGAAACTATTATTTCCGATACTTCATGGAAGAGCTTTGCGCACGGCCCCATAAAAATGACGGGCATACGCAACGGCGAATTTTACGATGCACGCCTTGAGCTCGGCAAATGGACAGAGCCCGGCTACGACGACGACGGCTGGGACGAAACCAAGCTCGGCAAAGCGCCCGGCGGCGTTATGCGCGCGCAGGAAATGGAGCCTATCCGTGTTTACAAAAAGTTCCCCGCTGTGCGCAAATGGAAGAGCAAAAACGGCTGGGTATACGATATAGGTCAGAACATCGCGGGCTACGGCGAATTTCTTATAAAGGGCCGTGCGGGCGATAAGGTTACGTTCCGCTATTCCGACGTTCTTGCCGAGGACGGCATAGAGCTTGATTTCAAGGCGCTCGGCTGCTTTGTTAAATCGGGCGAATTCCAGACGGACAGATATACCAAGAAGAGCTACAAGCCCGAAAAGTGGCACCCCACCTTCGTTTACCACGGCTTCCAGTATATAGAGGTGCTTGGTATAGAGGATAAAGATAATATTCCCGCGCTTGATGAGGTTGTGGGCGTTGCTATCTGCAACGACGTTGGCGATATAGGCGAGTTCAGCTGCTCTGACGATATGCTCAATAAGCTTCAGCATCTTTGCCGCTGGAGCAGCCTTTCCAACTTCGAATCCTTCCCCACGGATAACCCCCACCGCGAGAAAAATGGTTGGACGGGTGATACGTCCCTTTCCTGTGAGCAGATGCTCACAAACTTCGGCACGCGCGCCTTCCTTTCCAAATGGAGCCGCGATATTGTGGTTTCCCAGCGCCCTGCAGGTCAGATACCCTGCATAGTTCCCTCTCCCGGCTGGGGCTACTCCGGTCTTATGGGCCCCGACTGGTCCAGCGCGCTTATTACCGTACCGTGGTACATTTACCTCTACAACAACGATAAAGAGGTTTTGCGCGGCAGCTATGAGGCTATTAAGAAAAATATAGATTTCACGCTCTCCATGTGCGAGGATTACGTTCCGAACTACGGCACGGGCGACTGGTGCGCCCCCTTCGACGGCCCTGCTATAGGCGTTAATATGGGCTCCTACAAGTGCCCCGTTGAGGTTACGGATACGGGTTACCTCTACAACGCGGCAAACACAGTTGTGAAGCTTGCAAAGCTCTTTGGCAACAAAGCTGACGAGGCTTACTACCGCGACCTTGCCTATACAATACGCCAGGTGTTCAGAAGCAAATTCTTTGATAAAGAAACATTCACAGTTATGGGCGATTGCCAGACGGCAACGGGCACGATGCTCTTCTTTAATCTTTACGATACGGAAGAAGAAAAGCAGGGCTTGCTCAAAAAGCTTGTAGAGCAGATTGCGGAAAAAGACGACCACCTCGATTTCGGCGTGCTCGGATGTAAGTTCGTTATGAATGCGCTCGGCCAAAACGGCTACGGCGATATAGGCACGAAGATGGTGCTTCAGCGCACCTACCCGGGCGTTGCAGAATGGATAAACCGCGGCGCAACGACGCTTTGGGAATGCTGGAACGGCGGCGGCTCTCATAACCACCATATGTTCTCCAGCCTTTCCTCGTTTATGTACAAATACATCGCGGGTATTGCCCCCGATGAAAACGAGCCCGGCTTCCGCCACGTTATCTTCCGCCCCGCTATAGACAGCGCACTTGAAAGCGCGCGCGCAAGCCACGAAAGTATGCTCGGCGCGGTTGTTTGCGATTGGAAGAAGAACGGCGAAAATATCACGGTTGAGCTTGAGGTTCCCTTTGGCGCACACGGCACGCTTTACCTTCCCGAGCGTTTTGCGGGCAAGGCTAGCGTAGGCGGCAAGGTGCTTTCCTCAAAGGTTGAAAACGGCAAAGCGGTTTACGAATTCGTTTCGGGTAAATATACCGTAGAGGCGTAAAATTAAAAGTTTCTCCCTCCCTCGGGAGGGAGGCTTCCAATAAAATAATGAATAAAAATTTAAAACGGAGGTCTGAATGCCTAAAATCTTACACGTAGGGGATATTCATCTGGACTCTCCGTTTTCGCTTTTTGACGTGGAAAAATCGCAGGCGAGGCGCCAGGAGCTTCGCGGTACTTTTTCCACAATAATGATGTATGCCAAAATGAAGGAGGCAGACCTCGTTATAATCGCGGGCGACTTATTCGACAGCGAATTTGTAACGAGAGAAACCATGAACCTTATAGTTTCTCAGTTTGCCGCGCTTCCCTCCTGCCGCTTTGTTATAACACCAGGCAACCACGACCCTGCGGCGCCGAAGAGCGCATACCTCAAAACTAAGTTTCCTAAAAACGTTTACGTTTTTAAAAGCGAAAACATAGAGAAGATATCCTTCGACGATATAGGCGTAGACGTTTACGGCTTTGCTTATATCGAAGAAAAATATGAGCGCAACCCGCTTTTTGAAAGATTTGCGCTTGACAATTCAAAAATAAATATATTCGCGGCACACACGGATATTTACAACAGAAACAGCACGTATTGCCCCCTGAAGCCGGCAGATTTTGCCGCCTTCGGCTTTGATTACGCCGCGCTCGGCCATATCCACGCGGGCGGAGCCATAGAAAAAGAGGGCGGCACGTATTACGCCTATAGCGGCTGCCCCGAGGGGCGCTCGTTTGATGAATGTGGCGTGAAGGGCGGTATATTCATAAACGCAGAAAAACGCGGCGGCGTTTTCAAGGCAGAGTTTGAGCACCCTCGCTTCTGCAAAAAGCATTATGAAAAAATAGAGGTCGACGTTTCGGGTATGAAAACGCGCGACGAAGCGGCGGAAGCCGTGAAAAAAGCCACAGTGGAAAAAGGCTATGGCAGAGATACGCTTTTGCGAGTTAAGCTTTGCGGCGTGGTTGCGCCAAATGCAGATTTTGCAGAAAAAAGCATAACGGAGGAGGACGCGGGAGTTTTCTACATAGAGGTGGAAAACTGCACGCTCCCCTTGCTCGATTACGGCGAGCTTGAAAACGATATATCAATCAAGGGCGCGGTCTTCCGCGAGCTTTTGCCTATGCTTGAAAGCGATGATGAGGGCGAGCGAAAGAAAGCCTCTATGGCTCTTAAATACGCTCTGGCGGCGCTTGAGGGCGGCGAGATAAATTAAACGCTTGCGCGTTTAACCCATTCTTTTTATAAAAAAGGATTTATTATGGAAAACAAAATTAAAGAGTTACAAGAACAATTGCCCGCAGGCGTGGATTCCTTTCTTTCGCTCGACGAAAAAACGGTGCTTTACCTCACGGGCTTTACGATGAACGACGGCGCACTTTTCTTAACGCGCGACGATGCGGTTCTTTTTGTGGATTTCCGCTATATCGAGGCAGCGAAGGAAGAAGCAAAAAACTGCCGCGTTAATATGCCTGAAAAGAATTTTTATGCTTCTATTGGCGAAATGATGGCGGAAAGGGGTATAAAAACAGTTGGATTTGAGGAAAATAAAACAACTGTTTCGTGCTTTGAAAAATACGGAAAAATGCTGCCCGAAGCGGAATTTATAAAGTGCGGCGGCGTTATTTCCAAAATGGCGGAAATAAAAAGCGAATATGAGCTTGACCTCATAGCCAAAGCCGAAAGCATAGGCGATGCGGCTTTTGCCGAGGTTTTGCCGCGCATAACGCCCGATATGACAGAAATCGAGGTTGCGCTGGAGCTTGAATTTGCAATGCGCAAGCGCGGAGCCACGGGGCTTTCCTTCCCCACGATAGCCGTTTCGGGCACGGCATCAAGCCGCCCACACGGCGAACCGAGAAACGCGCGGCTTGAACGCGGCTTTCTTACAATGGATTTCGGCTGTGTTTACAAGGGCTATTGCTCCGATATGACGCGCACGGTTTGCCTTGGCGCACCCGATGCGGAAATGAAAAAAGTTTACGACACAGTGCTTCGCGCACAGACGGCAGCCATAGAATATATTATGCAGGGCGGCAGAGATGCGGGCGAGGCAGACGCGGCGGCACGCGACCTTATAAACGAGGCGGGCTACGCCGGCAAATTCGGCCATAGCCTGGGCCACAGCCTGGGTATTTACATTCACGAAAGCCCGCGACTTTCCTCGCGCTCTTTCGGGCAGATGCTCACGGTGGGCAACGTATTTTCCGTAGAGCCGGGAATTTACCTTGAGGGTAAATACGGCGTGAGAATAGAGGATGTTCTTGCAATCCGCGAAGGCGGAGTTGAAAACTTTACGAAAAGCCCGAAGGAGCTTATTGTGATTTGAGTGAAAAAGGATGCTTCGGCATCCTTTTTTTGAAAAAATAAATTTTTTTAAAAAAACTATTGCCTTTTCTGCGTTTTTATTGTACAATAAAATATGCATAAAAATACTTGCCGAAAATATCGGCTAACGGAGGTTAATTAATTATGGTAATCGCAGGCGATTTCAGAAACGGTATCACATTTGAAATGGATGGCAACGTAATGCAGGTCATCGAATTCCAGCACGTTAAACCCGGTAAAGGCGCGGCTTTCGTTCGTACAAAAATCAGAAACGTTATTTCCGGCGCAGTAACGGAAAGAACTTTCAACCCCACGGATAAATTCCCCCCCGCAGTAATCGAAAGAAAAGAAATGCAGTATCTCTATTCCGACGGTGAACTTTAATACTTCATGGATATGTAAACTTATGAACAGGAACCCATCTCCAAAGACATTCTCCCTGAATCCTTTGAATTTGTAAAAGAAGAAATGCTTTGCAAAATTCTTTCCTACAAAGGCAACGTATTCTCTGTGGAACCCCCCATGTTCGTTGAACTCGAGGTTACGGAAACAGAACCCGGCCTTGCAGGCAACACAGCTACAAACACACTTAAACCCGCTACTGTTGAAACAGGCGCAGAAATCAAAGTTCCCCTCTTCATCAACGTCGGCACAAGAATCCGTATCGACACAAGAACAGGCGAATATATCGAACGCGCTTAATCGGCGAAGGCGGAGCAAGCACTATGGAAATCAAAGAAAAAGTTGCATACATCAAGGGTCTTGCAGAAGGACTTCAGCTTGATGAAAACGACAAAAACGGCAAAATTCTTGCCGCTATCATAGACCTTCTCGGCGATATGGCAGAGGAGATCGATGCAATCGGCGAAAACGCTGAATACCTCGAAAGCTACATTGAAGAGCTCGACGAAGACCTCGGCATGGTTGAAGAAGATCTTTACTGCGGTGAAGATGACGACGATGACGATTACGATTTCGACGAAGAAGATGACGAAGATGATGAATACGACGAAGACGAGGATGAGGACGACGATGAAGAGGTTGTCGTTGTAACCTGCCCCGCTTGCGGCGACGGTGTTTATCTCGACGATACGATGGACTTTGACGAAATCAAATGCCCTTCTTGCGGCGCTACATTCAGCTGCACTTGCGAAAGCTGCGAAGATTGCGAAAGCTGCGACGGTTGCGCAGAATGATAAAACCAAAAGCAAACGAAGCCGTCTTTTAAAGACGGCTTCATTTACTTTATGAGCCTGTACGGGCTTTTGGAAAAGATGAAGTAAAAAACGGTTAACGGTTGATTTCGCCGCGCCGTGGGCGCTTTAAACGCGCCAAATGATACTATAAATACAAATAGCGGAGAAAACGATGAAAAAAATCAGAAAAATTATTGCAATTCTCTTTATCCTTGCTATTTCTTCTCTGGCATTTTCTTCTTGTATGGGGCAAAAACAAAAAATAATTGCTTCTTACGGTGATAAACAGTATGTATACGAGGATGATGCCGATTTTTTGGATTTCTACAATCTGAACAGATATTTCCATTCCTATGAAACGGGCGACGACGTTACGAACACTTCTGAATACAATAATATCCTCAGCGATGCTGTTAAAGAAACAATAATCGTACGCGTTTTTGAGGAAGAAATGGAAGAGAGTGGATACACGATCGATATGGATAAGGTTCGCGCCAAAGCGGAAGCCGACGTTGCAACCTTCAATGCCGCTTACGATGGTGGATTTGAACAGTTCTGCAAGGACTGGAGCGTTTCGAAAGACGTATTTTTGCTCTACAACAGATACGAAGCTATGAGAGAAATAGCAAAAGAATACGTTGAGGTTGAAGTAAGCGAAAGCGAAGCGGTAGAATACTACAACAAAAACCCCGAAAAATATTTCAAAACACCGCACTACGACGTAAGAACTATTTTCCTTCAGATTACAGAGCCTTCCAATACATCTGAAATGGCAGAAGCATATGATGATGCTATGCTTTATATAGAAATGCTTAATTCAGGAAGAAGCTGGGAAAGTGTTAAAGAAACAGCTTTTATTAAATATGGGGAAAGCCATGGAACTGTTTTTACAGAACGTCTTACGGGGCTCAACCACGTTTATATGAAATATTTTCTTAACGTGATGGATATTGAAACGGCTGTTTATATTGTTGAAAATCAATTTTACGAAGAGCACGGCATGACCTTCAAGGAAATGTTCCCCGGCAGCTTTGAAGACTACGTAAAAGAAAACGAGCTTTTGCCCGAAACGAAGGAATACAACAAGGCGCTTGAAACATATATGACTTATTCATCTGTTATATATAATATCGAGTTTGAATACGCCATAAAGAACTATTGGAGAGAGGGCACCACTTATTATAAGCCTATTTACCATGCGGCGTACGATAGCTTCGTTGTTGTAACTTTCGATAGAATAGAGGAAGAGGAAATTACCATTTCTTTCGATGAAGCCAAAGAGGATATTATGAAAATCCTAACTGAAAATAAGAAGGATAAAGAGGTAGATAACTATATTTCTCAGCGCATGAGCGAGCTTAAAGTAAAAATAGAATATAAATAAAAACAAAAACTTTTCCACAATTTTTGTGGAAAAGTTTTTCTGTTATAAAAATACTATAAGAAGCGCTATAAAAAATGCCCGTGTAAACGGGCATTTTTTTATTTAGCTCAAAGCTGCTTTTTTGGAAATTTTGTTGTTTGCCATGAATTCGCGAACCTCTTCTGCTACGGGAATGGAGGCTGCCGCGCCGGGGCGGCTTACCGCTATTGCAGATGTTGCACTTGCGTATTCAACTGCATCGTCCATGCTCCAGCCATCGCAGATTTTTGCGCAGAGGCCGCCAATGAAGCTATCGCCTGCCGCTGTTGTATCTACTGCCTTAACCTTGAAAACGCCTGTGTAATGAACTTCGCCGTCTACAACATATGCGCAACCCTTTATGCCGAGAGTAACGAGTGCGTTTTTGCAACCGAGAGCGCAAAGTGCATCGATAACGTCTTTTGCGGAAGCGTTATCTTCGGGTGTGATACCCGTAATAAGCTGTGCTTCGAATTCATTGGGAACGATGAGGTCGATGTAGGAGTAAAGCTCTTTTGTAACTTCTTTAACGGGGGCGGGGTTGAGAATAACCATTTTGCCCTTTTCGTGAGCCATTTTTGCCGCTGCAAGAACAGATTCTGTGGGAATTTCATACTGCATAACGAGAATATCTGCCCAATCGAAAAGGCTTTCGTTTGCCGCGATAACCTCGGGGGTTACAGTGCCGTTTGCGCCAACGTCGAGAATAATGTGGTTATCGCCGCCGCAAACCGTGATAACTGCCGCGCCTGTGGGGCCCTCGGAGCGAAGCACGCTGCTTGCGTCGATGCCGTAAGATTCGAGGTTTTTAACAGCGAGCTCGCCGCTCATATCTGTGCCAACGGCGCCGAGCATTTTAACAGAGCAGCCCGCTTTCGCAAGCGCTGCCGCCTGGTTTGCGCCCTTGCCGCCGAAGTTCATTGCAAAATCTCTGCCTGTGATGGTTTCGCCAAGCTTGGGAAGACGGTCTGTATTGATAACGTAGTCTACGTTGATGCTGCCTACAACAAGTACATTTTTGCTCATGATGATAAATTTCCTTTCATTATTTTAAATGTGAAGCTCGCCGCGCATTTCGCGGCGGAGCGCGTTTTTTTAAACACCGGACATACCGGAAGCGATGATTACCGTAAGCAATACGCCGAGAATAATCATGCCTATAACACCCGCGATGAGAACGAAAATGTTTTCGTTGGTTTCGCCCCACTGGCTTCTGACCTGTGTGAGCTTTTCTTCGGGAATGTAGAATTTTGTGTCGCTCGTGATAACGATTCTGCCGTTTTTGGGCTCTTCCTCGCCGTTTTCGCCTATTATCGTTACGATATCGCGATACATAGAGGATTTTTCGATTTTTGCTATAACTGCATCGTTTTCACGCTGACCGATTTCGTCGATTGTTTTTGCGGTTTCTTCGTCGAATGCTTCTTTTGCTACGAGCGCGCGGAAGAAACTGCCTATAACCTTGCGGTTATAGAAAGAAATGAAAAGTGCTATAACTATGCCGAGGATGATAGACCAGACAAGAAGAAGTGTGTTCAAAACGTCCGGGTTGTTGCTGATGACATCGAGCATTTCGATAAAATTAGACATTCAGTAATCCTCTCTCTTCGGTTTATTATTTTTTGATTACGTCGCAGCCGAGGTATTTGCGGAGCACGTCGGGTACGTTAACGCTGCCGTCGGCGTTCTGGTTCTGCTCTACGAGTGCGGGGAGAATACGGCTTGTTGCAAGTCCGCTGCCGTTGAGTGTGTGGCAGTATTCGATTTTGCCCTCTGCCGTTCTGTAGCGCATCATACCGCGGCGTGCCTGGTAATCGCGCGCGTTGGAAACGGAGCTTACTTCTTTATAGCCGTTCATAGAGGGAATCTGAATTTCGATATCGTATGTGCGCGCCATAGATGCGGAGCAGTCCTCTGCCGCAAGCTTAACTGTGCGGAAGTGGAAGCCAAGGCCTTTAACAAGGTTTTCTGCGCAAGTTACGAGCTCTTCGAAAGCTGCGTCGCTTCCTTCTTTTGTGGTGTACTGAACCATTTCAACCTTGTTGAACTGGTGGCCGCGAACCATGCCGCGTTCGTCTGCACGGTAGCTGCCTGCTTCTCTGCGGAAGCAAGGCGTATAGGAAATATATTTCTTGGGAAGGTCTGCTTCTGTGAGAATTTCGTTTCTGTGGAGAGAAACAAGCGCTGTTTCCGCTGTGGGGAGCATGAAGTGGCGGCGTTCTTCCTCTTCGCCTTTTTCAAGCCAGTAAACTTCATCGGCAAATTTGGGGAACTGACCTGCCGTAAGGCCGCATTCGTAGCCGAGCATATGGGGCACGAGAACGAATTCAAAGCCGTTGCTTATGTGCGTATCGATGAAGTAATTGAGGATAGCCCATTCAAGGCGTGCGCCCATGCCGCGGTAGATCCAGAAGCCGTTGCCGGAAAGCTTTGCGCCGCGCTCGTAGTCGATAAGACCGAGGTCTGTGCAGAGGTCAACGTGGTTCTTGGGTGCGAAATCGAACGTTTTGGGCTCGCCGAAGTAGCGAAGGGGCTCGTTGTTTTCCTTGCCGCCTGCTTTAAGGTCGAGGTCGGGAAGGTTGGGAAGGGAAAGCATAAGTGTGTTATATTCTGCTTCGATTTCCTTGAGCTCGGCATCTATAGCCTTGGATTTTGCGCCGATTTCTTTGAGCTTGGCGAATATTTCCTTAACGTCTTTTTTCTCTTTTTTGTACTGGGGAATAAGCTTGTTTTCTCTGTTCTGCTCTGCTTTGAGCGCTTCTGTTTCGGCAATAAGCGCGCGGCGTTTGCCATCGAGCTCGAGAATTTTTGCTATTTCGACCTTTGCATCTTTGCCTTTAACGGCGTATCTTCTGATGATTTCTTCGGGGTTTTCTTTGATAAGTTTAATATCTATCATGGTTTAAAATTCCTTTCAAGGGGTATTAGAGTTCGTCATTATATTTATCGCCGCAAAGTAAGCGGAGTATTCTTTCAAGGTCGTCATTATCTGAAAAACCTATGTTGATTGTGCTCTTTTTGCCTTTTTGTACGATTTTTACGGTGTGCCCGATGATGGACTGCACCTTCTGTTCCAAAATTTTTGTATGGTCAACGTCGTAAACGACCTTAACCTGCTCCTGCGGTTCTTCGTTCATCGCTTTAACAAGCTTTTCCGTATCGCGCACGGAAAGCTCCTTTGCTATGACGATTTCTGCCGCTTTTTCTATTTTGTCGGCATCCTTTAAGCCGAGCATAACCTTTGCATGGCCTTCTGCGATTTCACCGAGCGCGAGCTTTTCAAGCACCGTATCGGGCAAATCGAGCAAGCGAAGCGAGTTTGCTATGGAAGAACGGGAACGGCCCACCTTCTTTGCAATCTCCTCCTGTGTGTAGGAGTATTCGTCGATTAGGTCGGCGTATGCGCGCGCTTCTTCCACGGGGTTGAGGTCTTTACGCTGAAGGTTTTCAACAAGCGCAAGCTCTGCGGCTTTTCTGTCGTCTGCTTCTATTATTATAACGGGAACTTCGGAAAGGCCCGCCATTCTTGCGGCGCGCCAACGGCGCTCGCCCGTAACGATCATATACATTCCGTCCTTGGGGCGCACTACTATCGGCTGAATTATGCCGTGCTGGGCAATAGATTCCGCGAGCGCTTCGAGGGGTTCGTTTTCAAAAACCTTTCGGGGCTGCGCGGGGTTAGGCTCTACTTCGGTAAGGCGCACGACGGTAACGCCGCCGCTTTCCTTTTGATCTTCACTGTTATCTGTGAGAATAGCGTCGAGCCCGCGGCCGAGGCCGCCTGTTTTTTTGGATCTTGCCATTTTATCTCCTCTCTTTGCGGTACTGCGCCGCAGTATCGCACTGATTTTTAAGTTATAAATACTTGCTTCTTGAAAAAATCAAGAAAATCGCAAAATAGCTTTATATACGCTCTAAAAGCTCCTTGGCTACTTTGTTGTAGGCTTCTGTGCCTTTTGCGTGCTTATCGTAATACTGAATGGGCTCGCCGTAGCTGGGCGCTTCGGAAAGACGCACGTTTCTTGAAATCGTTGTTTTGAAAAGCTTATTCGCATAGTATTTTTTTATTTCGTCGATAACCTGGAGTGAAAGGTTGAGCCTTCCGTTGTACATTGTTATCAGAATACCCGTGAGCGTAAGCTTGGGGTTATAAAGCTTTTTGATCTGCTTTATGGTCATCATCATCTGCGAAAGACCTTCAAGCGAAAAATATTCGCATTGCAGGGGGATTACCGCACCGTCGGACGCCGTGAGGGCGTTTACAGTGAGCATACCGAGCGAAGGGGGGCAATCTATGACGATTATATCGTAATTATCCGATATTTCTTCGAGGGCGTTTTTTAAGCGTGTTTCGCGCTTTTCTATATCTGCAAGCTCGAATTCCGCACCGGCCAAATCCATTGTGGAGGGCATTACATCGAGGTTTTTGAATTCTGTGTGCTGAATTGCCGCGGAGGCGGGGCATCTTCCAATCAAAACGTCGTATGTAGTAGCGGAAAGCTGCGCTTTTCTTACGCCGACGCCGCTGGAAGCATTTCCCTGCGGGTCGGAGTCTATAAGCAAAGTTCTTTTGCCCATAATACCGAGCGCAGATGCTATATTAATAGCCGAGGTTGTCTTGCCGACACCACCCTTTTGGTTTGTGAAAGCAATAACTTGTGCCACTAAAAATCTCCTTTGAAAAAAGTTTATTTCTATAAATATTTTATCACAACACAATATTAAAGTCAATCAATATATTAAAATTTTCAAATCTTTAATAATTGTTCCACACGGAACAAAAACAACGCCGAATGTTCCACGTAGAACATTCGGCGTGAGTATGAAGATGTGATGTTCCACGTGGAACAAAATTTCCTGCGTTACAATAATGTTCCACGTAGAACATTATATGGCATCGCTTGCTTTGGGAATGGTTAAAGTAAGTACGGTATCTGTATCTGTTTCCTTGGTGATGAAGTCGATATTTATACCGCTTTCGCGCATAGTTTCCACGGCACGGCTTATGGAGTTTATAAAAAATCCGTTGCCGCGTATGACAAACTTGGTTTTTTGAAAGTGCGAATCGTTTTCTACGGCGCTTTCGGCGCTTGCCTCGCCTATCTTCGCGCAGACAGCGGCGACATTTGTGCCGTGTGAAATTGTTTCTAAAAATCCTTTTCTTGTGTTTGAGTCCATTTTTGCGAGCTTTTTTGCACTCACCTCGGGAACGGCAGATTTTATGAGCAACTCTTGCTCCTCTTGCGTAAAAACCAGAAGCAACAGTGTGGAGTGAATTTCGTCTACAGGAATTTCTGCGCACTTTGCTATCGCTTCTTCGTCGTAAAGCCCTCTGTTTATGGCTTCGGCATAAATTCGCGCCTTGTCGAAATAATTTCGCGGCGGCATAATAATTTCACTTTCTTCCTCTTTTGGGTATATAACAGTGCAGGGGATTTGCTCCATTCGCGCCAAAAGGCAAGCGCGAAAGCGTTTTTCGCCGGAGATTATACTGAAAAACTCTTTCTGCGGCGATTTTATCGCCAAAAGTGTAATTGGGTTAATCAAGCCATTTTCAAGTATATCTATTGCGAGCCTTGCAAGCTCCTCTGTTGTGTATTGTTTTGGCGGTTTTTCCGGATCGGGGCAAATATCCGCGACATTTATATTTTTAACCACGGCGAAGGCCTTGCCTTCCCAAATTTCCGTGGGTTCATCCGTAAATAATTTCGGCAGTTCTGCTGTATAAAATTCTTGTTCTTCCATATATTATATATCACCTCTGATATATAATATCACACTCTCTGTGCGAAAAATGTCGGGTTTGGAACCAACTTTTTCTTTTTGAAAGAAAAAGTTGATGTGATTAAAAGCGCGGAGTGCTTTCTAAAATAAAAGAAAAACCTCTTTTTAAAGAGGCTTTTTCTGTATCTGCGCGTTTCTGCGCGGATATTGCTTCGGTGTTGCCGTTGTTTTGCGAAAAACGAAAATGTGCCGCTTTGCATCTGCTTCATCCTGGGAAGAAAGGTCGAAAAGGTTGAATTCATCGTCTTTTTCCATGTGGAGAAGCAGGGTTTTAACTGCGTTTTTTGCATCGTCAAGCTCTTTTTTGCCGTTTTTGCCCTTCATTGCTATGAAAAGACCGTCTTTTTTAGCGAAGGGAACACACCATTCCGCCAAAATTCGAAGCTCAGCAACGGCGCGAGCGCATACAACGTCATATTTCTCACGGTGTGCGGGAGTATTGCCAAGCTCCTCTGCGCGAGCAGAGATTGTGGAAACGTTTGTAAGCCCTATTTTTTCTGCGGCAGAAAGCACGTATGCCATTTTTTTAGCAGTGGCGTCAAGCGCCGTTATTTTAACGTCGGGGCGCGCTATCGCAAGCGGGAGCGTGGGCATACCGCCGCCGCTGCCTACGTCGAGTATCTTCGCGCCTGCGGGAATGTGCTTTGCAACCGTGAGTGAATCGGCAAAATGGCGGCAGATAACGCCTTCCTCGTCGCGTATGGCAGAAAGGTTCATAACCTTGTTTTGCTCCAGCATGATGTTGCAAAGGTCGAAAAATTTATCTTTTGTTTCGTCGTTCCAAAATTCGGAAAGACCGTTTTCGCTGAACACACGTTCTGCTATTTCAAAAAATATCTGTTTTTCCAAGGTAAGCTCCTTTCTTTAGCTTTCGGCGCTTTCGGCGCGTTCGCGCTCCTTGCGCTTGATATCGAGGTAAATGAGAAGCACGGAAATATCCGCGGGGCTTACACCCGAAATGCGCGAAGCAGCACCTATAGAGATAGGGCGGAATTTTTCAAGCTTCTGCGCTGCTTCCGTGGAAAGACCGAGCACGTTTTTATAGCAAATGTCCTCGGGCAGCAAGCGCTTTTCAAGCTTTGTGAATCTTTCTGCGTCTGCAATTTCTTTTTTGATATATCCTTCGTACTTAAGGTCTGTTTGCGCCGTGAAAATAACTGCATCGGGCAAAGGTTTTCTTTCGGGGTCTACGGGTGCGAGCAGCTCATACGTTACGTTCGGGCGCTTGAGAAGATCGGAAAGGCGAACACCTGTTTTTATCGGCGGTTCGCCGACACTTGCGAGAATTTCGTTTATTCCCTCCTTGGGAGAAGCCACAACAGAGCGCAAACGCGCCTTTTCTGCTTCTATCATCGCCTTCTTTTCGCGGAAGCGCAGAATTTTTTCTTCGGGCAGAAGACCTGCTGCGTAACCTATTTCGGAAAGGCGGTCGTCGGCGTTATCCTGGCGGAGAATAAGGCGGAATTCCGAGCGCGACGTCATCATTCTGTAGGGCTCGTTCGTGCCTTTTGTAACAAGGTCGTCTATAAGCGTGCCTATATAGGAAGAATTTCGCGTGAGAGTAACGGGTGCTTCACCCTTTACAAAGCGAGCCGCGTTTATGCCCGCTATAAGACCTTGCGCCGCCGCTTCTTCATAGCCCGAAGTTCCGTTGAACTGACCTGCGCCGAAAAGACCGGGAATTTCTTTGAACATGAGCGCGGCGGAAAGCTGAGTTGAATCTATACAGTCGTATTCTATAGCGTATGCGTGGCGCATAACAACGGCTTTTTCAAAGCCCTTTATGGAATGGAGCATCTGCGCCTGAATGTAGGAGGGCATAGAGGAGCTGAAGCCCTGAAGGTACATTTCGTGCGTGCCGTCGCCCATTGGCTCAAGGAAGAGCTGGTGGCGCGTTTTATCGGGAAAACGGACTACTTTATCTTCAATGCTGGGGCAATAGCGCGGGCCTACGCCCTTTATCTGACCGGAATAAAGCGGCGATTCTGAAATATGCTCGCGTATAATTCTGTGCGTTTCTTCGTTCGTATAAGCTATGTAGCAGGGGAGCTTGGGGCGCGCTTCAAGATCGCGAATTTCTGTATCCGCGCTATAGGGTGTGAGCTTTTCTTCGCCGTCCTGGCGCTCCAGCACGGAATAATCTACGGTTCTTGCATCTATACGGGGCGGTGTACCTGTTTTAAAACGAAGCATTTTTACACCAAGTTCCAAAATTGACTTTGTAAGAAAAGCGGCGGGGTGAAGCCCGTCGGGGCCGGAAGGGTAAATTACGTCGCC
>JAFTNI010000032.1 GCA_017451975.1 Clostridia bacterium | reverse complement strand
CATCGGGTTCGCCAAGCTCCATTTCCACAAGGCGCATCGCCTTTACGTTTCCGTTTTCATCGCCTATAATTTCCACGGGGTTGCAAAGGAGCTTGAATACAATTCCCTCCTCCTCTGCGTGGTGGATTTCCTCTGCGCGCGCGGGCAGCTCTTCTCTGCCGCGGCGGTAAACCACGTAAACGTCTGCGCCCAAGCGCTTTGCGCAGCGCGCCGCATCCATAGCAACGTTGCCGCCGCCCACAACGGCGACTTTTTTATGCTTCTTTATAGGCGTTGCATAATCGTCGAGGTAAGCCTTCATAAGGTTGATTCTGGTGAGAAATTCATTTGCCGAGTAGACACCCGAAAGGCCTTCGCCGGGTATTCTCATAAACGAGGGTAAGCCCGCGCCCGTGCCTATAAACACAGCCTCGAAGCCCTCCCCGGAAAGAAGCTCGTCAACCGCCACTGCCTGGCCTACAACCGTGTTGGTTTCTATTTTTACGCCGAGCTTTTCGAGGTTTTCAACCTCGCGCTTTACTATTTCCTTGGGCAAACGGAATTCGGGTATGCCGTACATAAGCACGCCGCCAGCAACGTGAAACGCTTCGAAAACGGTTACGTCGTAGCCCATTCTCGCAAGGTCGCCCGCGCAGGTAAGCCCTGCAGGGCCTGCGCCCACAACGGCAACCTTATGGCCGTTTTTCTCTATGCTTATTTCTTCATCCTCGCCGTGCGCCATATGGTAATCGGCGCAGAAACGCTCAAGCCTGCCTATAGCCACGGGCTCACCCTTTATGCCGCGCACGCATTTGCTTTCGCACTGGCGCTCCTGCGGGCAAACTCTGCCGCAAACGGCGGGAAGCGAGCTTGTTTCGCGGATTTTTCTATACGCTTCTTCAAATTTTCCCTCTGCCACAAGCGCAATGAATTCGGGAATTTTTACCTTCACGGGGCAACCCGAAACACAAGGGAATTTTTTGCATTGCAAGCATCTTTTTGCCTCTGCCACGGCGTCCTCTGCCGTGTATCCGAGCGCAACCTCATCGAAATTTTTGTTGCGCACGTCGGGCGCCTGCTCGGGCATGGGGTGTTTTTTCGGTGTCATATCTGCCATAACTTTCACTCACCTTTCTGCTTAAAGAGGTTACAGTGCGCTTCGCGCGCGCCCTGCTCTTCTTTTTTGTACATTCCCGCGCGGCGTATAACCTCGTCGAAATCCACAAGGTGGCCGTCGAAATCGGGGCCGTCTACGCAAGCAAACTTGGTTTCCCCGCCGACGGTAAGGCGGCAGCCGCCGCACATACCCGTGCCGTCTATCATTATGGGGTTCATGCTTACGGTCGTTTTTATACCGTATTTTTCCGTAAGCTTGCAAACAAATTTCATCATCATAAGCGGGCCTATGGCGATAACCTCGTCGTATTTTTCGCCCGCGGCTAGAAGCTCTTCGAGCTTGTTGGTAACAAAGCCCTTATTGCCGTTGGAGCCGTCGTCTGTCATAACGAAAAGGCGGCTCGATGCGGCGCGCATCTCATCTTCCAATATAACTATATCCTTTGTGCGGAAGCCTGCTATCATATCAACCTCTGCACCCATGGCATGGAGCTTCTTTGCCTGGGGGTATGCAATAGCGCAACCAAGGCCGCCGCCGATAACGGCAACCTTCTTTATGCCCTCTGCAAGCGAAGGCTTGCCCAAGGGGCCTGCGAATGCGTAAACCTCGTCGCCCTCGTTCATTTCGCCGAGCAGCATCGTGGTAGCGCCGACTGTTTGGAATATGATGGTAACACTTCCCGCTTCTCTTTCATAATCTGCTATTGTAAGCGGTATGCGCTCGCTTTTTTCTGTGGGCATAACTATTATAAACTGCCCGGGCTCCGCCTTCTTTGCAATGCGCGGAGCATATATTTTCATAAGCACTACCTCGGGGGTAAGCACTCTTTTTTCTAAAATTTTGTTCAAGTGAAAAACCTTCTTTCACAAATAGATTTATTTTTACATTCTATCATCATTATACGGGTTTGGCAATATATTTTTCGAATTTTTTTGCGCTCTCTGTAAATTTTTTTGGAAACAACGGCAAAAACGCCCCTTATTCAAAGGAGCGTTTTTGTTTTTATCGGAAAATATTAATTTATTTTGCAAAGCCTTGCGCGTCTATATCTTCGGCTCCGTTACGGTTTGTCGCAAGCCAGGTTTTATAAAGCTCGCTGTATTTTCCCGCCATATCGGCGTTACCCTTGCTTTCGTAAATAGCCGCAAGCGATTTATAAATATTACCTATATTATAGAATACCGCCGTTTGCTTTTCACCGTTTTTATCTGTATAAAGGAGGTTACCCGCTTCATATCTCGATTTAACCTGCGAAGCATCGCCTGCAATATCCTCGTTTGTTTCCGCAAGAATAAAGAGCACGTCTACGTCTGTATCAAAGCCGTTGTATGTGGAGGAGGGCAAGCCCGCTATAGCTATGTCTGCACCGAGGTATGCAAGGTTTTCGGCAGACGTGCCGTAGGGCACCATGCCGATGTATTTGCCCACGGAATCGCTCGCGTGGAAGGCAAGCAAAGCCGCATCCATAAGCTTATCGTAGTAATAAACCTGACCGTCGCCATATCCCACACCGTATTGGTTATTCCACTGGTCGCTTTCGCCTATAACCTCGCGCGGGTGGCCCTTCATTATTATATCGTAATCTTCGCCATAAAGCGCGTATGTGAACTTAAGCGTGTAGATATAGTCCATATACATATTCAGGCAAGCCCATTTCGCCGCACTTTTTGCTTCGTTGCTTGCTCCGTCTGTGTAGTTTGAGGGGTCGTTTATTACGTTCAGGAAAATTTCATAATCCTGTGCCGTCGGGAAAAGAAGCTCCGTTTTATATTTCGAAGGCAAAGCCGCATACGATGTAGGGAATGCGGCAACACTGCCGATACCGTAATCCGCATTGGAAACAAGGTCTGCGTAGCCGTGGTGGCGCGAGCCTATGAAAACAAGCTTCTTCTCGGGTGCGCTCTTCCCTGCTCTTTCCGTTCTGGTAAGAGCCGCGTACGTTGCCGCATAGTAATCGCCGTACATAAGCGTGAGGTAATCTGTTCTCTGCGCTTCGGTAAGTGCATCTACCGCGGCAGATATCTTCTGGTAGCGAAGGTTAAGCTTATACTCTGTGGCGAGCTTGTTGCCCTCTATGCCGAAGGCTGCGCCGAGCGCGGTTTTATCTCCTATTATGGAAACAACGGTGCTTTCGTCCTGAATGATATAAGTGAAATTGGGCAAGGATGCAAGCGCGAACGCTTTGCCGATATCGTAGCCCATGGGGTAATCGTCGTGTTTATTGTCTTTCTTCGCCATTATCGCGTCGAATTGATTTTTCGCATCGGTAACACGCGCTTTATATTGCTCGTAGGGGCCGTCACTTTCAGCTGTAACGCTTCTGTCTTTTATATATGTATTGTAAAGCGCGTTATAAGCACCCGTGCCGTCCTCGCACATATAAACATGGAATTCTTCTGCCGTAAGGCCCGCGTTTGCAGCTATAGCCGCCGCTATAAGCGCCGTGCCGTCCTGAACGTAAAAGCAGAAATATTCCTGACCTTCAACCTCGTGAAGCTCCTTTACCTTGGCAACCATGGCGTTGAACTCTTCTGCCGTAAAGCCTGCGCTCGTGTTCTTCGTGGTATCGAAGACGGCGTTATGGAAATATTCAAGCTTATCTATGCAGTGATATGTTTTACCGCGTGCT